>NZ_JADEXI010000208.1:0-7298 GCF_015207185.1 Microcystis sp. LEGE 08355
GGTTATATTCCTGCCACAACGGGAACAGCAAGGATAGCAGGATACGATGTGCATGAACAATCCTTAGAAGTGCGTCGTCGCATTGGTTATCTTCCCGAAAATCCCCCCTTGTATCCAGAGATGACCGTGGAAGGTTTTCTTGATTTTGTGGCACGGATTAAAGGCATCTCATCGGGGGATAGAAAAGTGCGGGTAGATTTAGTGTTAGGCAAATGTCAGTTACTAGAAAAAAGAAAAGTTATTATCCGCAAGTTATCCAAAGGTTATAAACAGCGTGTGGGAATTGCCCAAGCGATCATACACGATCCACCAGTAATTATTTTAGATGAACCGACGGTAGGATTGGATCCAAAACAGATTATCGAGGTAAGAAATCTGATTAAAAGTTTAGCGGGAGAACATACAATTATTCTCTCCACTCATATTTTGCCAGAAGTGAGTATTACCTGCGATCGAGCGACAATTATTAATCGGGGTCGCATCGTAGCCAATAATATTACTACCGCTACCCCTGCTGGTTCCAGTTATGAAATTGAGATCGAGGGTGATAGGGATTCCCTGCTAGAAATCCTTCAACAAATGCCCCAAGTCGAACAAGCAGCAAAAGTCGGCGATAACCTGCTCAAAATTGTTGGTCAAGCGGGGACAAACCTAGGGGCAGAACTTGCTAGAATAGTTGTCAACAATGGTTATAACTTATTAGAAATGCGTCGCACCCGTAAAACCCTAGAAGATATTTTTCTGGAAGTAATCGGCAGCGGGGAAAGTAACCAGCAAGAGGAGAGGCATGATCAATAATATCTGGGCGATTTTTCGCAAGGAATTTCAAAGCTATTTTACCGCCGCTAATGCCTATATCATTATGGGTATATTTTGGTTAGTAGCGGGATTTTTCTTTAACTCCCTTCTCTACGGCATTATTCTCGATATTGGTATCCAGGAACAATCGGGATTTCTGGTAGCCAGAGATACGGTATCTGAATTTATGACCACTTTCATCGGCATTATTTTATCCTCCTTATTGTTGGTAATTTTGCCAGCCCTGTCTATGGGATTATACGCAGAGGAAAAAAAACAGGGAACCCTAGAACTTTTAGCCACTTCCCCCCTGACCAATTGGAGTATAGCCATCGGTAAATTATTGGGAGTGCTGGCCTTTTTTACCGTGATGATTACCCCCCTCTGGATTTACGAAATAGTAGTTTTTAGTGCCGCAGTTCCCCCGGTGAATATAGCCAGTATTTTAATGGCTCATCTAGGATTAATTTTACTGGCAGCCGCCATCCTAGCCATCGGGATGTTTATATCTTCCCTCACCAATAGTTCTATCCTTGCTTACATCATCACCTTTATCACCATCTTATTTATCTGGATACTGGATGTAATTGCTAACAATGCCGAAACCTTCTTTCGAGATCGTATCGGAGGAGAAGTGGGAGAACAGATCGGATTTTTCCTAAAAGAATTGCTCTCCCATCTATCTTGGTATCAACCCTTTAACAATTTCGTGCGGGGAATTTTTGACAGTAGTAGTTTAGTCATCCTCCTCAGTTATATTCTGCTGGGAATCTTCCTAACTACTCAAGCGATCGAAGCGGACCGTTATCAAAGAAACTAACTATGAGATCCTGGCAAAAATACAGTAAATTTCTCTATATACCCGCCCTATTTCTGGGTAGTGCCGGCCTAACCGTGGGGTTAATCTCCGGTCAATGGTCATCCCTCTCTCTGGGGTTATTAATTGCCGGGGCTATTTTGTTTCTAGGGTGGCTGTGGTTATTAGTAATCACTTCCAAAGACTTTTGGCAAAAAAGAAGTACCCGCACCGGCACTCAAACCCTCATTACTACTATTATTGTCCTCAGCGTTATCGGTTTAATTAACTTTCTCGCCCTCCGTTATCCCTATCGAGTTGATTTAACCGAAAACCAAATCTTTAGTTTATCCCCCCAAACCGAAAGACTATTAACCAATCTGTCAAAACCAGTCAAAGTCTGGATTTTTTCAACCCGGGGAATCAGTGGCAACGAAGAGGAACTTTTAGCCAATTATCAACGCAAAAATCCCCAATTTCAGTACGAGATAGTTAACCCAGAGAAAAAACCCAATATTGTCCAAGAATTTAAAAAACTAGCTGATGATAATCTGTCTAGAGTCTATCTACAGTATGGTGACAAAAAACAACCCCTGAAAACTATTAGTGAACAGGAAAGTCTCACGGAAGCGAAACTGAGTAACGCCATCGAAACCGCTAAAACTAATCGCACTTTAACCGCTTATTTTCTGCAAGGTCATGGAGAAAATGCCATCAAAGAACCTCAAGGTGGATTAGTGCAAGCAGTCAATAGTTTAGAAGCAAAAGGTTATCAAGTAGAACCACTTAATCTAGTGGAACGTTCCACCATTCCCAATAATGCCGATGTCATTATTATTGCCAGTCCCAAAAGAAAAATATTTCCCCAGGAAGTCACCGCTTTAAAAAACTATCTTGAGCAAGGGGGCAAAATTTTATTACTGATTGACCCTCAAACCGAAACCGGATTAGAACCCTTATTAACCCCTTGGGGTGTGAAACTAGATAATCGGATTATTATTGATGCTTCCGGTGCCGGGGAAATCATCGGTTTAGGACCGGCTAGTCCGATTATTACCAATTACGGCAATCATCCGATTACTCGCGATTTTGCTAACGGTATTTCTATCTTTCCCTTTGCTCGTCCCATCGCTACCGTTCCCATCGAAGGAATTGAAGCCGTATCTTTAATGATTACTAATGATAAAATGTGGGCTGAGAGTGATTTAAATGATCAGAATCTCCAGTTTAACCCTGAAAAAGATTTAGCTGGCCCCTTTGATTTAGGAGTTGCTCTGACGGAAAAAAAAGGTAAATTAATCGTGATTGGTAATGCCAGCTTTGCCAGCGATGGACTATTTGAACAACAGTTAAACGGAGATATATTTTTAAATTCTGTGCAGTGGTTAGCCAGTGGTGAAACAGCCACCTTATCTATCCGGGCTAAGGAACCAGAAAATAGAAGAATTAATTTAAATCCCCTGCAAGCTAACGCTATTTTTTGGATAGCGATGGTAGTGATGCCTTTAGTAGGATTTACCCTAGCTGGATTGACTTGGTGGCAACGTCGTTAATCGAGTTAGAATCTAGAAAAATGCTCTCTCTTATTTACCCTAACTGCCATGACCACAACCCAAACTATCCCCCAATTGTTGACTTTTGATGACTATATCAATCAATATCCCGATGATGGACAACAATACGAATTAATCGCAGGAAAATTATTGGCCATGATGCGACCGATCGGAAAACACGAAGAAATTGGCGGATTTGTTTCTGGAACCCTATTCTTAGAGATAAATCGGCAGCAATTGCCCTATTTTATCCCCAATACTGCGGCAGTAAAACCCCTTCGCCCCCATACAGGTTATCTACCCGATATTATTGTCTTAGACAGAGAAAATCTAGTTAATGATCCCTATTGGGAAACCGCTTCCTCAATTTCTCTGGCAACATCAGCTAAATTAATTATTGAAATTGTCAGTTCCAATTGGCGAGATGATTATCTGAAAAAATTCGACGACTACGAACAATTAGGAATTGCCGAATATTGGATTATCGATTATTTAGCCAAAGGTTCGGCCCGATATATCGGCAGCCCCAAAGAACCCACCATTTCTATCTATCAATTAATCGATGGAGAATATCAAGGTAATTTATTTAAACAGGATCAACGTCTTATTTCAGGGATTTTTCCAGAGTTAAACCTCACTGCTAATCAAATTTTTTGTGCTAGAGCTTAAAGAAAAACCCGTATTTTTAGATTGGACTTATGGTAAAAATCAAAAACTTACCTGAGAGTAAGAAGTCAGGAGCTTATAATAGAAAACAACTCAAGAGCGGAGAAATCAATCTAATGTTTGCCACAATAGAAGATACACAAGCCCTTTCCCTCGAAGTATTTCTTGCCCTTCCAGAAACTAAGCCTGCTAGGGAATATTATCATGGAATTGTCACTCAAAAACCTATGCCCAAAGGAAAACACAGCATCTTACAATTTGAGTTAGCCTCTGCCATTAATCAACAGACTAAACCTCAAAAATTAGCTTATGCTCTACCTGAATTGCGTTGTACTTTTGCAGAACGTTCAATTGTGCCAGATATTGCGGTGATTCGTTGGGAGAATTTGCCAAGAGATCTAGATGGAGAAATGGCCGATCAATTTTTACGTTATCCCGATTGGATTATTGAAATTATGTCTCCTGAACAATCTGTTACCTTAGTGATGGAAAAGATTATTTTCTGTTTACAACAAGGAACAGAATTAGGTTGGTTGATTGATCCTTCAGCCAAGTCAGTCACCGTTTTTCAAACAGGATTACCGAAAGTACATATTGCAACTGAAGGAAATAATGAGCCTTTAGCAGTGATTAAAGGATTAGAACGTTGGTCAATATCAGCAGTGGATATTTTTGCTTGGCTAAAGGTTTAATTTGTTCTGTCAGCATCGTTTGGTTTATCAGTTTATTCCAGAAGAGTAAAGTTGTCAAAGTTATACGGATGTGGACTCATTATGAATAACCCCTCTTATTTATTTTATACTGGTAACATTAATGATTGATTTGGATTGTAAAAATTAGGAACATGAAAGGCTTATGGTATAAGACTTTTGCCTTCCGCAAAGCGGTATAAATACCCTCAAGATAACATAAAAATATGATATAAATACCCCCTCAACTGACTGAATGAAGGGGGCATTTATGGTATTTTTAGAAGCAATTTAGCCTAATTTTGTGGTTTCTTTTTCGGTGGATTGGGAGGATTTTAGTTTAGGTTTGAGTATCTCGATTATTCTAAATTTCGCTTTTTCCAGTAATCAGGTTTACGTTTTCCATGTGCGATCGCAACTACTCAGATAAATGCTTCAAATTCTACATAAAAGATGATGTAAGGAAAACGGCGAATGAGATAACGGCGCATCCCTTCGATAGTATGGGCTGTTCCCAGATTAGGGTTAATTTTAATTTTTTCGAGAGCTTGTTCAATTTCAGATAGTAAATCTAGCCCTAATCCTATCTTTTGCTTCTCATAATATTGAATAGCATTGTCAAGTTCTCGTCTTGTTTCACTGTGAATAATAACAGGTTTCACGAATATTTCTCTCGTAATTCCAATAATACTTTATCCGATGGTTCACCCTTGGCTGTTCCAGCATAAATTTCGGCTAATCTTTCAGTTAATTCTCTATCCCAAGCCTCTAAAACATTGTCATCTACACCTTCATCTAAGGAATGGATGAGAAAGTAAGCTAGTTCAGCGCGATCTTGCACAGAAAGTTGAGCAAGTTCTATTTTGAGGGTTTCTGCTGTTTTAGTCATCTTGAAAGCATCTATAACCAGTCATCTTAGATTGTAGCAGCTCTCGGCTTGCAAGATAAACCATCCTCCTTAAAATCATGGGAATTGAGAGAGTTATGCCAAAAATACCCCCTCAACTGATTGAATGAAGGGGCATTTATGGTATTTTGGTGGGCAATTTAGCCTACTTTTGTGGTTTCTTTTTCGGTGGATTGAGAGGGTTTTATTTTGCGCTTCACGGTTGAAGCTGCACCGAGTGTGCCGAGAGCGAGGAGGCTGAGGGTTGAGGTGGGTTCTGGGACTTTGTAGTAACTATTACCCTTAGGATCTCTAAATTGCACTATAGCTGTTCCATCGATTATCGTAACAGGCGTGAAAGTGACTTGGAGAAAATCTGGAGTGTTATCTACAAAGTTAAATTCAATAGCATCATTTTGTTGATGAGGCGGTATTGTAAACGGTACAATATTACCAGAAAAAAACTGTTGATTTGCAAACAGATTATTACCTATTTTAACATCCCAACTTCCTGACGCAGCTGGACTTAAGCCTAGACCAATACTTGTTAAATCAGAAATTTCATAATCTCCAACCAATCCGCCAGGACAATTTGTTTGACTAGCAACTGTTTGATTAATCCTTATCGAAACTGCAAAAGCTGCTGTTGTTAAACTAGGAAGGGGTATATTACCCGAAGGAGCAGTATATGGTAAGACTGCGCAATGAGTATGAAAATTAGCTGCCTCAGCTGGCTTAGTAATTATCAAGAGAGGAAAAGATCCCAGTCCAACTACTACAGACAATAGCAGGTTTTTACGAATTGTCATAAGTTAAGTGCCTCAACGCTTTTCTTAATTTGGTGAGTACGATCGCCCCCCCACATCCAGATCAAGCAACAGCCCAACCCAAGACTAAAAGGAGATAGCAGAAGCATACACACTCCCCCCCCACAACTGTATCAAAAGCTACAATTTAATAAATCTTTATATTCCTTTCCCCGATTAGCGATTCACAGGGGAAGATTGAGATATTCCCTCTTTGCGAACTATAATCCAAAAAAAAATTAGTAGTGAAAAAATTCAACCAAGCGATCAGCTACTAACATTGCCATTTGTTCGTCAAGACGGCTAATTTGAGCAACGATTCGGGTTTTGTCGATCGCTCTAATTTGGTCTAAGGCAATACTACCTCGCACATTTTCTTGGTCAATCGGGATTCTGGTGGGGTATTTTTTGACTGTGCTGGTGATGGGAGCGACGACTACTGTTCTCAACCGAGCATTAATCTCGCTAGGGGAAACAATAACACAAGGTCGGGTTTTTTGCAGTTCGGAACCCCTAGTCGGATCGAGTTCCACTAGAACCACAGCAAATCTTTCTACCATTGATTTTCTTGCTCGAACTCGTTTTCCACTCCTAACCAATCCTGTAACTCTGCTTCGAGCGGTTCGTCATCAAATAATTCAGTCCACCCCTCTCTCACCTTCTTTTTAGCACTCAGAATAATTTTTTTACCTTCGACTATCGCTTCGACTTCATCAGTGAGTTCGCACTGTTCCATAATCGCTTGAGGAATTGTAATTCCTTGAGAATTGCCGATTTGTATGATTTTCAGCAACATTTTTGACTGCTTGGTAAATACATTGTCATTATATCAATCAACCGCTTAAACAGCCCCACCCAACCCCAAAGGCAGACAACAGAATCGTACACACTATCCCTATCAAAAAAGTATTAAAAGCTACAATTTAATAAATCTTTACATTCCTTTCCCCGATTAGCAATTCACAGAGCAAAGAGTCTCAGGTGTTTTCCCCTGTTTTTTTTACTCCTTCTCAGGCGAACTATCCTCATTCCGTGAGATATTGTGGCGCAGTATGTCGTATTCGCCTTTGCCTTCTCCCTTGACTTATCCCTTATACACATCTC
>NZ_JADEXI010000209.1:0-7288 GCF_015207185.1 Microcystis sp. LEGE 08355
AACTTATCCCTATCATCATTTGGTTTTAAGATGTACACACAATCATCTGCGTATCTGATGCAAGTCCCCAATTCTTTGATTCGATTGTCCTTTTTATCAGAGGAGGCAATTGGCTCTGGTCATTATACAGCAAGCTGTTTAGCCATATCGTCCGTCAGGTATTTATTGCCGGAAAATTATCCTGAAAGACAGCCTGTAGATTAGTTAACTTTTCAGAAAGGGACAGATTGCCTAAAATCCCCATTTGTGAGCCATTTTCAGCACCCCTGAAGATTTCAATAGGTGTCATATAACTAAGTTGTGCATACCCTGGATTACCATAAATCCGTGAAACAAAAAAGGGTTGTAATAATTCTGATCGTGAATCTGAATAATCGGGTTGACATCGATACTGTGATGGTGTTTTAGATTTAGAGGGAACATAACTGAAAGAAATATAACCTTCTTGCCGTTTCTGTACAAGAATTGGCTCGGTAAAAATGACTGAATTAGCAGCAATAATCATAGTAATTTTGGTGCGTCCTATAACCGTTGTCTGTTCTATCTTGGTTTCGGGTCCCCAATTATTGTCCACTTCGGAATTAATTGAATCAACTAAATTAATTAGACACCACCAAAAGCTAAAAGCCTTGTATTGTAAAAGTTTCAGAAAACAGTTTGTGTAAATACTTTTGTTTAAGTGCTTATTAGAAGCAATCGCATATTGATTTCTGTCATTACTTCCATCAATAATACTATTGTGGATATCTAAAACCGTGTTATCTGAGAACAGATATATTGAACTAAGAATGCTATGAGCGATTCTAACCTCTAAATTGACATCAATATTTTCAGATAATTCTAGCGTTTTAATGGCTGCTTTTTTATTCCATACCGTGCAATGACAAATTACCAACTGTAATTTTCCTGCTACTGAGATCGTCCCGTTTAACCATAAACCATTCAGTACCAATTTAGAACCAGAATATCTACCAATAATATTCAAATTTCCTAATAAGCAAGGACGACAACCATCGGCTGCTTCAATAGTTAAACTGAAGGGAGTTTGACGTTCGACAAAAACCTCTTGAATAATCGCAAAGTTAGAATCTTCCTCAAGATTGTAAATACAATTATCAGAAATTGATATTATTCCGGGTAGATCACTTTGACTCCATGCTTGAATTGCTTCGGTTAAGGAAGAAAAAGAATTTTTATCCCTAGGAGCATCAGTCATTAATTGTGAAACGTCTCCTTGCCAAATCCCACGGACGTTCGATAAAGTTTGACGACGAGAATAAGAACCTCCACCAATCTCAGCACTAAATCCATAGGCATAATTAACCAAAACTTTGTTGACTTTAAGATTAGCAGGTAAAACCATCCGTCCACATTTAAGATCAACACAGATTGAATTATCTATTTCCTGAAGATTTGGCCATTTACTTAAATCGGTAACTTGCAAGGTTAAATTCGGATCATTATTAACATCAATAACAGAACCATTATCGAGAAAAATAAAAATTTGTAATGGAGGCCGATCAATCAAACCATTGACAAGAATTTCTGAGACAGTATTAGGTTTAGTTAGATGCTGTAGATCAGACGGAGTTAAGGGAATGGGTAAGCTATTATTAACAGAAGTTTGATTATCTTGATTATTCGATGGTGGTTTAAATAAAGGACTATCAATTCCTAAGGGATTAAAGGTATAACAATTGTCTTGAATATGACGTGCTTGAGCGAACTGAATGAAAAAACTCCGCAATGGATAGAGAAAAATTCCGATATTATAGATATTATATTTTTTATGGGCAATAATTTCCAAATTACTCATTAATAAAGGATTACTACCGCCGACAGAAATATCTATGGTGTGAGCAAAGGGATCATTTATTGTATTGATTAATTCTAAGTTATTTAAAGAATGTAAATCTAAGGTTTTTCCCCTGTCGAGATTTATATTCTCTAAGTTTTGTGTGATTGATAACTTAACAAAATAAGGAATAATTTTTGCTGGTAAGTTTGTTGATTCATAAATAACATTCTCTAGGGATTTTAATGTTCCTTTGCGACGACGATTTCGTAAAGTATTAGCTACTTGTAAACGAGCAGTACCCAAAAGATGGCGAGTTTGATCTGAAAATTTAGTTCCTATCAGTGTAGCTAAATAGGGAATAACCCAATCTTCACAAGTTTCAATAAACCAATTACTATAAAGCTCCTCGATATTTTGTTCAAGGATGTTTAACTCTAACTCCATAATATTTAGGAAGGCAAGCAGAGGAAAACCCTGATCTAAATCTCGTTGTCGATAAAAAATAGGTAATAATTCGTAAAGGCGATTTTGGGTCATCGTGATTAGATCGTTTTTCTGGTTTTTCTGGTGCTTTTTTTGGTAGATGTAACTGTTCCCTCAACTTTCTTCACTGTCTTCAAGAGAATTTTTTCCCCAGAATCAATCAGCACGACAGAAGCTTGATAAGCTATAGATAAGTTATGAGTAACTTGAAAAAATACAGTCCATAATTTAGATAGTTCTTCTAAATTTAAATAGATAGGTGTCAATTTGACTGTTTCAATTTGGTTAGCTAAATCTGAAGCGGCCAAATAACTATCACTTCCAGTTGTGCTAATAGTTTGACGAATTAATTCTGGTTTAAGAATTGGGGTTTCTGTCAATGCGGCTATCATCCCTCCCATTAACCTTTCTGGTTCTTGCTGTTGTCCTTTACCATAAAAGGTCAACAAGTAATCTAAATTGAGGGCATTTTGCCAGCGATCAACTAATGAACCTTCCGATTCTGTGTGGGGTATGGGGAAAGATCGGTTGCGAAGAGTTGCATTTGCTTCTACTCTATAAAGATAGAGGTTAACCCCGACAAAACCGGGTTCAGGAGCTTGAGGACGACCTGTTGTAACTGTCGGTGCTGCGGATAGGTCAGGGACTTGCTGAATCGCTTGGGCGATTAAATCCCGAAAGGTGGCGGTAACTGTTGCGATCGCTAAATAGTTGCTCATAATGCTTATTTATGCTTCTGGGTCAGATTGTCCCCTCAACAGATTGAAAAATAGGGTTTAGCAGTTTCTTTTGTTTTGACCAACTATCTTCCCTGTTAGAATGATTAAAACTCTTCCAAGAATCTTCCCATAAAATTGTTTCTCTAGCCTCGTTCATTAATTCTCTGTGGGCTGAAAACTTAGGTGTCAGTGGAGGTAAAATAGTCGCTTTATACCCTAAAGAATGTTCGGCTAATCGCCCAAAAAAATCGCTCATTGCTCGATTCTTCCTAGATAATATTTACGTCTTTTGATAGTCATTCCTAAGATAGTCTCTTCTGTCCAACCATAAGCTTGTGCCAATAAATGAACCTCCTCTAAGAGACTTTTTGCTTGAGTGCTGATTTCCGACCAGAGAAAAGCGACAATATCAAATTGATCTGACCAAGCATTGCGACAATTAGGACAATCTAAATTCAATAATAATTCGGACTGAGGATCACAATCAACGATCGCTTCTCCTAAAATTTGAATGGTTGTTGTTGTTAATTGTTCATTCTTTATTTCTTGACCATCTTGGGTTGCTTTAATAAGACTGCGACGGATTAATTGTTGACGGGCTTCTTCTAAATTGGAACTTTGAGAAATGGCCGCTAAATCTTTACTATTTAATAACCGAAAGGTTAACTCAATTCCATTATTCTCAATTGTATAACTTGTCTTGATCTCTGTTTCAGAGACGATACCAAGTTCCGCCACATTAAAAGTAAATTCTAACATCTCAGAGCATTGTGGGCATTGAACCGCCGCTTGTAGGTTTGTTCCTAATAACTGCTGATATAGAGTAAATAAACAGCGATTGCGTTGGCCAATCGTAAACTGACAAAGTTCTTCAAGGGTTTGCTGTGGTTGCGCTAGAGCTAAGAGGAGCAACCCCCGATACCACAGTGGTTGTCCCTCTCCTAACTCCCATACTCTCACTAAATCAAAAGCAGATATCATAAACGATTAACCAAACACAAAATGATTGGGTGATTTAGAGATACAAATCAACTAGCAGGCAGAACAAAGCTACCCTCAGTAGGTTCTTTAACGTTATAATCCCGTTCCCAACCTTCATTTTGTAAAGTTATGCTTTGAAAAGCAAATTCATTCCCCAACGAGTCTAAATCTGATAAGGCGACATACTCTGATACCCAACAGCGATAGACATTATAAGCAATGACTTTTTGTCCAGCTTCGTTGTAAAGTTCGATGATAATATCTTTACGAAAATCTTTGAGGGAAACAATTTGATTAGATTGATCGGGTCCTTTGGTAGAATTACTATAGTCCCAAACTTTATTCGCCCATTGTTCAAAGGTTACATCATGGGTGACACCTTGTCTGAGGGTAATTGGACCATATTCTGTTTGTCCGGGTGAAGGACGGGGGGTACTGGGATCTCCCCCATAGCGAAATCTGACGACCTCTGTAGTACGCATTAAATTGGTCACATTATTGACTCCGGCAACATAAGTATTATCCCACTTGACCCGAAATCGGAAATTTTTGTAAGGGTCATAGCGATAGGTATTAACTTTAAATTGTGGCGCTGGCATGAAATTCTCCTGAAAAACTAATGAAAAGTTGAGGGATTTTTTCTTTAATTACTGATACAACCCTCAATTATTAGGTTGTTTGACCAGCCTGTTGTTGGATTTGGATCACAACAAACTCGGCGGGTTTGACTGGGGCAAATTGAACGAGAACATTAACAATTCCTAGGTCGATGTCTCTTTGAGTGGTTGTGGTTTTATCACAGACCACTTGATAACTGTAAAATGCTCCTTGGCGCGAAAGAGACTCCATAAAGCTACCGACGCTTAATCTCAAGGCTGACCAGAGGTTTTCATTATTCGGCTCGAAAACAGCCCATTTTGTGCCTTGATAGAGGCTCTCTTCAATATAAAGGGTCAATCTTCGCACGGAAACATATTTATAGTCACTATCAAGTATATCTGCTCCCCGTAAGGTGCGATCGCCCCAAACCACTGACCCGACAATGGGAAAAGTTCGCAAGCAGTTAATCCCCAAGGGGTTGAGTACACCATTTTGTTGATCGGTGAGTTTTAATTCTAAACTATTGATCCCCAAGATGCCTGCATCTAATCCAGCCGGAGCTTTCCAGACTCCTCGTGTCACATCGGTAGCGGCATAAATTCCGGCAATAATGCCACAGGCTGAAAAGGTGTCTAATTGGTTTTTCATCATGGGATCTTCCTTGATCACACGAGGGAAATAAACCGCAGCATTAATGGTTTCTGGCCCTTCTATCCCGACATCAGTGGGTTGTAACTGGCTGATATTGCCATTTTTTACCTCTCCTAGCCATGTCGTCGGCGGATCGACAATTAACATCGCCCGTCGTTCAAAGCAATAGTTTAATGCTTCAGTATAAACTAGGGGATCAATATCGTTCCCCGCTATTCGTTGATCAGGGGGAATGCACATAATGTTAAACAGTTCTATTTTTTCTAGGGCATAGATTCCTGTTCTTTGATCTTGATCTCCAGTATAGGTTTCTACGGATAGATTCTTTCCATTATCTCCTCCTGCTACTTGAGAGGTTGCCCCACCGGGTGGCGTTATTGAGGGAAGCTTTGAGCTATCAACTCGAACGAGTCGGGATTCATGATTTAAAACTAGATCCAGTCGGTTGGGTGAAGGGGGGGTCGTCGTCTTGATGGTAACATTGGTAAATTGCTCAAAATCGGTTGTTCCATTGGGGTAAGTGACCTGAACCGTTAAATTAAATAGATCGTTTTTGTTCAAGCCATAACTGGCAAAATTTTCGGCAACTTTATCGGTAATGCCTTGTATATTAACAGTGGCTGTTAATCTAGTTCCCCATGTTCCGGGGTTAGCGGCTTCTAGGGTGAGAATTTGCTCGGCAGGAACGGCAGCAGCAGCAGCAACAGGAATCGCCGCAAGAACTGCATCAAATAACCCTTTGACTGTTTGGTTTGTTGCTGCTGCATCAACAACATCTTTTATAGAGCTTATGTTTTCGAGTTTTTTACTGACATCTGCAACTGTTGGTGGAGTAGAATTGAATTTTTTCCCATCAGTATCAAAAATACTATCTAGTGCAGCTTGAAATCCAGATTGTGAAGACCCTAAGATAGTTTTTAGGGCTGTCTTAACTTCTGGATAAGGTGCGATTTTTGTGAGTATATCATTTCCAATTAAAGCTTGTATTGCTGCATCCAAAGCTGCTTTAAGACTGTTCCCCTTCACTTCAGCAGCAACCTGTTGAGCGATCTTTTTGTTATCAGAACCACTGACTGAATTAGCCGCATTTGTAGCGGCAGTAATAAGTTTTGAAACTGTTAAACCTGAAGCTTCTTCCTTGCCATCATCACCAAAAAGAGCATCGATCGCTGCTTGAATTGGGGTTAAAGCCGCTTTGATAGGGGCAACAGCAGTAACCTTTAGAGTTGCTGTTGGATATGGATATGGAGGAGTCGTGTAAGTGTTATTCGTGATAGCATTGTCAATGGCTGTTTTAACAGCCGATGCGTCAGGATCTGTTCCATCAGTTTTCTTTGCATTCTGAGCGATTGTCAGCAAACTGGTTGCGACCGTTTTACCCGGTTCTTCTGTCTGCTTGTTAGCTTCTCCTTGAACAGCATCAACTGTTGCCTTTTTATCTTCACCAGTAACTCCGTCTGCTGCTTTTTTAACCGCTTGTGCAGCATTATTAGCATTTGTATTCCACTCATCTAATGTTGTTTTTGGTTCAAATAAGCGCACAATTACAGCTTGAGAACCCCCATTAAGAAAAAAGTCTTGAACGGCATAACTCATGGGAAAATCATAGGCTAATCCCCCAAAAAAACGCTGATAATCCCCAAAGCTAAAAATAGTAATAGGCTCTTCAACGGGTCCGTACAAGGCTCGTCCGACAAAAGCGGTAATCGAAGTAGCAACCCCAGTGATGGTATGTCGTCCACTGGGTAATTCTTGAATATAAACACCAGGATAAGTGACTTGAACTGGCATAGCTCCCCCTCGGAACTGTATAATCAATAACTCATAGCCGTCAGTTTGTGCTAATAAAACTGAAAGTAACTAGAAATATAACCCCAAAAGCCATCTTTTTTGTATAAACTTGTCTTACTTTTTATTTGATTTCCTTGAAGAAAGATGAAGAAAGATGAAGAAAGTTTTTAAGAAATATTAAGTAGGGATTGCTGAATAAATCTAAAAACCTTGTTGGATAAGGCTTTTAGACTTTTTTGACCTCAAAAAGTGCCGACCATTGGAG
>NZ_JADEXI010000210.1:0-7285 GCF_015207185.1 Microcystis sp. LEGE 08355
CCCTTAATCCCCCCTTAATAAGGGGGGTGTCTGACAACTTTTAACACCTACCTACTTATAAGCAAATCTTGCCGATACAAAAAACCATGAAAATTAAGTCTATAAAGCTTATTAATTATCGAGGTGCAGTTAGTTTAAACATCGACTTTCATCGGCAATTAAACGTATTTATAGGAGTTAATGGTGCGGGAAAATCCACCATTTTAGATAGTTTGGCGATTATGCTTTCATGGTTAGTTAATCGCCTAAAAAATACTAATGCCAGTGGACGAAAGATTAGCGAAACCGAGATTAATAATGGTCAGGGGACGGCTATAATTGAAATCACGGGGGTGACGGAAGATAGTCAAGAGATTACTTGGAAAATAGTAAAAACTAGGACTGGATATAGCCACGCTGGGGAAGGAAGTAATTTTAGCCAATTAAATGAATACACTCAACAAATACAACGACAAATTACTGAACATCAAGGAGAAATTAACTTACCTTTATTTGTTTATTATTCTGTTAATCGAGCCGTGGTAGATATACCATTAAAAATTAAAACAAAACATCAATTTGATTCTCTAGGTGCCTACGAAAATGCTTTAACCAGTGGATCAGATTTTCGCACTTTTTTTGAATGGTTTCGCGAGCGCGAAGATTTAGAAAATGAAAATCGAAAATATCAGGATTATCTAATTAAACCAGAAGGTTTTTGTTTTCCTGATCCCCAATTGGAAGCGGTTCGGGAAACGATCAAACGTTTTCTACCCGATTTTAGTAATCTTAGCGTCCGTCGTAATCCCTTGAGAATGGAAGTAACAAAAAAGAATAAAATAGTTACTGTTAATCAACTTTCTGATGGAGAAAAATGTCTGATTGCTATGCTGGGAGATTTAGCTCGAAGAATGGCGATTGCTAATCCTCAAAATCCTGATCCCTTAACGGGTAATGGTGTTATTCTCATTGACGAAATTGATTTACATTTACATCCTCAATGGCAAAGATTTGTAGTACCTAAATTACTAGAAGTTTTTCCTAACTGTCAATTTTTTATTTCCACCCATTCTCCTAATATTATCACTCATGTTCAGCCAGAAAGTTTACACTTCATGGAACAAACAGAAATGGGAATAAAAGTTCATCCTGTGCAAGAGTCCTACGGCAAAAATGTTGATCGAATTTTAGAAGATTTGATGGGATTAGAGACAACCCGTCCCAAGGAAATCGCTGAAGCTTTGAAAGATATCTATGAACAAATATCTCAAAATCAATTAGAGGCAGCTAAAAATAAAATCAATGATCTCAGAGCTAAAATTCAAGATGATCCAGAATTAATTAAAGCTGAAGTTATTATTCGACGCAAGGAAATTATCGGAAAATGAAGTATATTAGAAAAAGACAAGAACCACCAGAGTTTAAGAATTGGAAAGAGCAAGAGCAAGCTAACTCAGATTGGCAGCCCGACTTTAGAAATTTAGCAGGAAAACCAAAAGAAATACTAATTAAAGCGTTGATGACAGAACAGGGGGAAATATGTTGTTATTGTGAAAGTCGATTGGTTGATGGTAAATGCCATATAGAACATTTTAAACCTCAAAGTGATCCCACTGTTGATCCCCTAGATTATGCCAATTTGCTATGTTCCTGTCAGGCAAATCTTAAGTCTGGTGAACCTCGGCACTGTGGTAATCTAAAAGATAACTGGTTTGATGAAAATCTCTTAATCTCTCCACTTAATCCCGATTGTGAGTCTCACTTTGCCTTTAACTATGATGGTACAATTAAACCTGCACAAGAAGATGATCAAAAAGCAATTAATACTATCGAAAAGTTGGGATTAAACCTCAATAAAATCAACGACTTTCGTCATAAAGCCATCGAGCCTTTTTTGGATGAGGAGATAGATAACGCTCAATTAAAAGTTTTTGTCAATGGATATTTATGCTTAGATGATCAACAAAAATACTATCCTTTCTGGACAACAATCAAATATCTGTTCAGCGATTTAATTGAATAATCTTTCCTTTACAAAAATACAAGAATTATTATAAAAATTTAGATAAACAAGAAAAAATATAAAGTCTCATGAAGATTATTCAAGAATTATCTCAAAAGTCAACAATTGATGAGATTCTGGCCAGATAATGGGGATGGAGGGGTGAATCAACCTTTCCCAAGTTGAACGGAGATTGTTGTCGAGAGTCGGAGAGAAAAGCAATGAATATCAAGGATACATTACACAATTTTGTCCAGTACCTAACGGAGGCTTTTGCTCGCATTTTTAGCCCCAACAATGATGAGTATCCCGATGTGGGGATGCAGCCTTTTGATTCTGAACCTTACCATGCTCCCAAGGGTAATTCTTAACTAAAAATGACGGATAACTGCTTTGAGATAAAAGTTATGGGTAGGGATAATAACCCTACCTGATTTTATAGAAAAATAATTAATCTTCTGCTTGCCAATCGGGACAACTATCACTATCCCAACCGTAGGGATGGAAACCGCAGACGAGAAGATTACCCCCGTAGATATAACCGTGATAATTACGGCAACCGATACAAGCAGGATGGGTGTTAGGATCGGGGTTAACCTTAGGAGTGAGCATAAAATCCGAGGGTTCATCTAATTCCGAAAAAAGGGATTCATCGAGGTTAAAAAATTCTTCTAATTCCTGGGGTAAAACCTCTTGAATAAACTGTTCCAGATCGATGATAATTTCCTCATTGATTTCTTCGATAGTTTGGGCTACTTCTTGGAAAAAAGTTTCAATTCCCAGCGCGACAGTTTCGATAACTTCCCAAAAATCTTTCGGCCAATCGTCCATGTTTATACTTGCATCCCTTGTCTGGTAATAATTAATTATTTGTCGCTAAAATCTAGGTTTTAATCCCGTTGCAGTTTCCGTAATTCCTCCTGAAGACGTTCCACCTGTTGCCGCAATTCATCTACTTTTGGATCGGCTGCTTTGGTGTCCTCCTCATCTTCAATAATTTCTATCCGTCGGGGTTCATGGGGAATATTAGATTCGTTACCTGCCACCGTTTGCTGTTGTGCCTGTTTCACCAACTCATCAACGTATTTGCGCGCTTCTTCTGTCGTCATTTCGCCGCGAGAAATCATTTCATCGGCTAATTTTTGGGCTTGATTTCTTAATTCTTGTAAATTTACTTCAGCTTTTTCGGCGGCATAAGTAGCAATGCCGACACCCAAATAAACTGCTTTTTTGACTAAATCACCTAAGTTGGCCATAGCAAAAATCCTGAATTGATCGCTCTTACTTCCTAGAATAAACGATCCTTCTCCCAAATGGAGATGGGTTTTGGGAGTCAGTGAACAGTGAACAGTAAACAGTAATCAGTGAACGCTTGCACCTCTATCCAAGAGAGCCATCAGTGAACTGAAAACTCACATCTGATAACTGATAACTGGTAACTGATAACTGATGAGGTAAAGTTTTGTAAATAGATGCGGTGGTGGCGACAGCAAAATTGATCGCTATAAAGATTAAATTTTAGTCAAATTGCTGGTTTTTTGCGCTCAAAACGACGATAGAGGTTTATTAGGTCATTTTTGACCTAAATAGTTTGATTAAGCTCAAAATAACTAAATATTGCGGATAGCAGCCAGCAGCCAGCAGCCGGCTGAATCGATTTGTGTTCATCCTCAGCAAAGATTTAAACTAAAGAATCGAGACCAGATTCCCGATTTAATCACAAAAAACTATGTTTCCTATTCATCGCCCCCGTCGTCTGCGTCAAACCCCTCAAATGCGCCGTCTGGTGAGTGAAACCGTCTTGACAGCCAATGACTTCATCTATCCCCTTTTCGCCACGGCGGGGGAAGGTATTGCCCAGGAAGTCAAATCGATGCCGGGGGTGTACCAATTATCAATCGATAAAATTGTTGACGAAGCCAAGGAAGTGCGGGATTTAGGAATTCCAGCGATTATTTTATTCGGGCTGCCGGAAAGTAAAGACACAGAGGCGACGGGAGCATGGCACAATCATGGTATTGTCCAAAAAGCAGCCACAGCAATTAAAGAGGCAGTTCCCGATCTACTCATTGTCGCCGATACTTGTTTGTGTGAATATACCAACCATGGTCATTGTGGTTATCTGCAAACGGGAGATTTAACCGGCAGGGTGTTAAACGATCCCACTCTGGAATTATTGCAAAAAACCGCCGTTTCCCAGGTAAAAGCGGGAGTGGATATCATTGCACCGTCGGGAATGATGGATGGTTTTGTGCAGGCAATTCGTCAAGGATTGGATGAGGCGGGTTATAGTGATACACCGATTCTTTCCTATACGGCTAAATATGCCTCTGCCTATTATGGGCCGTTTCGGGATGCCGCCGATTCTACCCCCCAATTCGGCGATCGCAGAACCTACCAAATGGATCCAGGTAATGCCAGGGAAGCCTTAAAAGAGGTGGAATTAGACGTATTAGAGGGAGCAGATATGTTAATGGTGAAACCTGCCCTGTCTTACATGGATATTATCTGGAGAATCAAGGAAATGACTAATTTACCCGTGGCTGCCTACAATGTGTCGGGGGAATATTCGATGATTAAAGCGGCGGCGTTAAATGGCTGGATTGACGAAAAACGGGTGACTTTAGAGACTTTAACCAGCTTTAAACGGGCCGGTGCCGATATTATCTTAACCTACCACGCTAAGGATGCCGTGCGCTGGTTAGCAGCGGGTTAAACTTGATGATTTAACCCACCATGCTGATTATTAAGTAGGTAGGCACAATTCATTCAAGCAACTACATAGCGCACTGCTGCAACAATTTGTAACCGATCGTGGAATCTATGATGCTTTTTATTTTTGGATGTTCAAGTGCCGACGGTTCCACAGTTTTAGTCCTTCAAACCAGAAAATACTGACAACTCCAGAAACTAAGCTAACCAGCAAATCATCAGTATGTAGAAATGAAAAGCTGAACAGGTGTCGTAACAAGGGAACATAGAGAACTAATCCCAAAAACAGGAGTCCACCGCCGATCACCCACCACAAAGCCTGATTAGGAGCTTGGAGCATTTCTGGAATCGTTCGGGACCAGGAACGATTGGTTAAGATCATAGCGAGGTTGGAGATAATCAATGTCGTAAATGCTAAGGCACGAGCATTAAATTCACTATTGCCGTTGCTATAGGCGATCGCAAATACAATAACCAGTACCACTAAAACGCTGATCCCCTGAAGCAAAGCCAATCGCAACGTCCGACGACTGAACAAGGGTTCTTTGGGATTACGGGGGGGGCGACGCATAATATCGCTCTCTGCCGGTTCAGCTTCAAACACAACCGTGCAGGCTGGATCGATAATTAAGTGCAGAAAGGCAATGTGGATGGGGAGCAGCACTAAGGGCCAGCCAAACATAACTGGAATCAACGACATACCCGCGATCGGAACGTGAACGGCCAAGGTATAGGCCATCCCCTTTTTCAGGTTGTCAAAGATACGTCTTCCTAGTTTGACCGATTCGACAATGGACGAAAAATCATCTTTCAACAGGACCAGATCGGCAGACTCGCGCGCTACATCCGTACCCCGTTCACCCATGGCAATGCCGATATGAGCAGACTTGAGAGCCGGGGCATCGTTGACACCATCACCGGTCATGGCCACAATTTCCCCGGAGCGTTTCAGTGCATTGACAATCAATAGTTTTTGTTCGGGGACGACACGGGCAAAGATGTTGGTGCTTTGAATGCGATCGCGCAGTTCCGACTCACCCATTTGCTCCAGTTCCCTACCGGTGATCACCTTGTCTAAAGGCCTGAGTCCAATCTGACGGGCAATGTTCTGGGCTGTTACGGGATAATCACCCGTAATCATCACAACGCGAATTCCCGCACCATAGCATTCAGCGATCGCAGGTGCCACAGTAGGACGCACGGGGTCTTCCAGGCCGATGAGTCCGACAAATTCAAACTCAAAGTCGTGTTGTTGAACAGGTAAGCGATCGTCAGATTCTAAGTAGGCTAGAGGCCCGGATGAATCAAGAGCGTGGGTTTTGGGTAATGTTCCTATTTTGCGTCCTTGGGCGACTCCCAGAACTCGCAAACCTTCTCTGGCCATTGCCTGGATCTGTTCGACCAACTCCTGTTGTTGAATCGGGCTGAAATGGCAGAGATCGGCGATCGCTTCTGGCGCTCCTTTTGCCGCAACGGTAAGCTCCCCCGTCAGGGATTCCCAGACACAGGACATGGCCAAGAGATCGGTGGACAGGGGATATTCGTGCAGTAGTTGCCAATCGCTATGCAGGTGTTCAGTCTTGGCCAGGTAATCCCAACCAATTTGCTGCAAAGCTTTTTCCATCGGGTCAAAGGGATCTTTACGACTCGCTAGAATACCAAACTCGATCAGGGGATGAAGGACTTCTGGCAAGGGTTCGCGCTCATGGAGCGTCACATCGTACAGATAAGCATTGGAGCCGCTGTAAACCAACAACTGTTTAACGGCCATTTGGTTCAATGTCAGGGTTCCAGTCTTATCGACACAAAGAACGGTGGCAGAACCCAGGGTTTCAACCACTGGAATGCGACGGGTTAGTACCTGTTTTTGCGAGAATCGCCACGCTCCCAGAGCCAGAAAGATGGCCAGCACCACCGGAATTTCATTGGGCAAAATTGCCATCGCTAGGGCTAATCCTGCCAAAAAGCCCTGTAACCAATCGGCCCGGGTTAATCCATAAATCACGACCACCGCCGCACAAATGGCAAGCGCGATCATCGTCAATTTACCGACAATGCGACGGGTTTCTTTCTGTAAGACCGTGTCTTCCGGTTCAACCGTTTGCAGAGCCTTGCCAATTTTTCCCATTTCAGTGCCGATACCCGTTGCTTGCACCTGGGCAATGCCCTGCCCTTGTACCGCCAGAGTACCAGAATAGACGGTGGGCAAGTCGTCTCCACCCGGTCTCAAGGTGGCTGAAAGGTGCTTCGGGTCTTCTTCCCTGTGGATGATGCGTTTCCTGACCGGAACAGACTCTCCGGTTAACAGCGATTCATCGAAAATTTGGGTCTGAAACCCCGTCGTTCTACGACGGCTTTACTGTTAAATATGAGCATCGTTTACGAAATATATGCTAAAATGTGAGACATGGAAAAATCCTATTCTTACCGATTTTACCCAACACCAGAACAAGAGTCGCTATTGCGGCGCACATTGGGCTGTGTAAGATTAGTTTACAATAAAGCTCTCCATCTCAGAACACAAGCTTGGTATGAAAGACAAGAAAGAGTAGGATATACTGAAACTTCTTCAATGCTAACCGATTGGAAAAA
>NZ_JADEXI010000211.1:0-7285 GCF_015207185.1 Microcystis sp. LEGE 08355
CCCCACACCCCACACCCTGCCCCCACAAAAAACTTTTTGCCGCAAACCCTAACTACTGGTTCACGGTAAATCCGTCGCCCCCATCAAAAAGCGATCGCATTCCCTGGCAGCCCCGCGGCCTTCATTAATCGCCCAAACCACCAAACTTTGACCACGACGACAATCCCCCGCTGCAAAGACTTTCGGTAAGCTAGTGGCAAATTGACCGTGTTCGGCCTTGATATTGCTGCGGGCATCCTTTTCTAGTCTCAAATCATCGAGTAAAGGCTGTTCTGGTCCTAAAAATCCCATGGCCAATAGAACTAATTGCGTCGGGATGACTTTTTCTGTTCCTGCCACTGGTTGGGGGATAAACTGTCCTTTTTCGTTGCGTTGCCATTCCACTTGTACCGTGTGAATCCCTGTGACGTTACCCTGGCTATCCCCCTCGAATTTGGTTGCTGTGGTGGTATAAACCCGGGGGTCATCGCCAAAACGGGCGGCCGCTTCCTCTTGTCCATAGTCCAGACGGTAGATTTTCGGCCATTCGGGCCAGGGATTATCGGCAGCCCGTTCTCGGGGCGGTTGCGGCATAATTTCTAATTGGGTGACGCTATGGCAGTTATGACGCAGGGAAGTCCCCACACAGTCGGTTCCCGTGTCGCCACCGCCGATAATTACCACGTCTTTACCCGCAGCCGAGATAAAATCTTCCCCGGGCTGTCCGTCTAATAGTGCTTTTGTATTAGCGGTGAGAAACTCCATGGCGAAGTGAATACCCTTTAATTGGCGACCTTCGATGTTTAAATCCCGGGGTTTGGTGGCTCCGGTACAGATAACCACGGCATCATATTCGTTTAATAGGTCTTGGCTGCTGATATCCTTGCCCACTTCTGTGTTACAGACCATTTTTACCCCTTCCTGTTCGAGCATCTGGAGACGACGCAGAACCACTTCTTCTTTATCTAACTTCATGTTGGGGATACCGTACATTAATAGACCCCCGGGACGGTCGGCCCGTTCGTAAACCGTCACCCAGTGACCGGCTTTATTTAACTGGTCGGCGGCCGCTAATCCAGCAGGTCCGGAACCGATTACGGCCACTTTTTTGCCGGTACGGATTGCGGGGGGATTGGCAGTAATCCAACCGGATTCCCAACCCTTGTCGATAATCGAACATTCAATATTTTTGATCGTAACGGGGGGATTATGAATACCGAGAACACAGGAACCCTCACAGGGGGCGGGGCAGACTCTACCGGTAAATTCGGGGAAATTATTGGTTTTATGGAGGCGATCGAGGGCTTCTCGCCACAATCCTCGATAGATTAAATCATTCCATTCGGGAATCAGGTTATTAATCGGGCAACCACTGGCCATGCCACTAATTAGCGTTCCCGTGTGACAAAATGGTGTACCACAATCCATACAACGGGCGGCCTGATTGCGGAGTTTATCTTCTGGCATGGGAAGATGAAACTCATCCCAATTATGAAGGCGATCGAGAGGGGTAAGTTCGGAAGGAAGTTCACGCAGGAATTCGATAAAGCCAGTCGGTTTGCCCATAGTCTTTGTTATCTCTGTCGTTTATTCCCTATCTTCCTTCACAGTTCGATCGATCCCGCAACTTTACCGATTTCTTTAATCTTATCGGCAACTCACTGGACTAACAGGCGGTAATTTTGACAAATTGGGTAATTAACTATTGAGTTAAAAACAGGCGATTTCAAGAGGAAGGGGGCAATTCTAAGGGGATAGCCCCGATTATTCCCTTGCGAAAATCATTGAGTAACTGCATGGCTGCCCTTTCTTTATCTTCTTGATATTTGAGATTGGCCAATTTTTCGATAAAATCTTCCCCGGTTATGTCTAGAGTATTCAACCCATAACGAGATTGTAAAAGACCTTCATAGTGTAATTCTATTAATAAATCGACAAAAGCCGCCGCTATCCTTTGGTTATCATAACCAGCATCGCCAATATCCTCACAGATAGCTAATTTCACCGCATCCCTTTGATTATCTAAACGGGAAGGAATCACCCCCGGCGCGTCTAATAATTCTAAGGTGTCGGAAATTCGTACCCATTGTAATTGTCGCGTTACTCCGGCCCTGCGGGCGCTGGCGACGACTTTTCGCCCTAATAAACGGTTAATCAGGGCAGATTTGCCCACATTGGGAAACCCAATCACCACGGCACGCACTGGACGCGGTAACATTCCTCTTATTTGACGTTTTTGGTTAATTTCATCGCCAATTTTTTCCGCCGCTTTGATAATTGCTTTAACTCTTTCTCCCTGTTTAGCGTTAGTAAAATAGACGGTTTTTCCTTGACTTTTAAACCATGTTACCCATTGTTGATGGGCAGATTCGGGAATCATATCGAGACGATTTAAGATTAACAAGCGCGGTTTATTGCCAATCCAATCGTCCACCTGCGGATGATGGGAAGCTAAGGGAATGCGAGCATCGCGCACTTCTAAGACCACATCCACGAGTTTAAGATGTTCCTTGAGTTTTCTTTCCGCTTTGGCAATATGACCAGGATACCATTGAATTAACGACATGGGAGATGGGAGGATAAAATTTAATTTTATCAGGAATAGTCCCTAGATAGCTATAATTATCTGAGAAAAAGTTTAGTAATTTCACTGCAATTATAACAGGATTATCGATGACTAATTTAAAAAAATGGCAAATTATTAAATCTGAGCTAGTTTTTCAGAATCGTTGGTGTCAAGTCCGTCAAGACGCGGTGAAGTTATCCTCTGGACAGGTTATCGACGATTATTTTGTCAATATTCGTCCTGAAATTGTGTTAGTTGTTCCAGTTACTGGGGATAATCAATTAGTTTTTGTCCGTCAATATCGTCACGGAGTGAAGGAAATTTTATTGGAATTTCCTGCCGGAGCAGTGGATGCGGGTGAAGATAATATTACTGCGGCAGCGCATCGGGAATTCGAGGAGGAAACTGGTTATCAAAGTGATTCTCTAATAGCTTTGGCTGTTTTGTACGATAATCCTGTTAAAGATACTAACAGAATTCATATTTTTTTGGCTCTTAATGCTACTCCCACAGGTCAACAAAAGTTAGATGTCACCGAGGAAATTGAAGTTATTCTTCGACCTTTACAGGCAATTAATCCACAGGAAATTACCGTCTCTGGTAGTTTAGCTGCTTTCTATCTAGCGAGGGATTTTTTAAAGCAAAATTAAGTAATTCTAGCGGTTATCTTAATGGGGAGATATGAAGTTTTCGTTTATTCCCACTTCCCCACTCCCCGCTCTCCTACCTCTGCGCTTTTCTCTACTGTTTGAACAGGATTTGTATTACTTTAAGTTTTATTTTTTTCACTTGTCTATGAGTAATTTTTTTATGATTGCTGGCTTTATTCTATCAGCTTATGCGATTGTTGCCAACGATTCCCTACAAACTTTAGGGACTTTTTTAAGTGCCAATGAAGAACGTCCCTGGTGGATTTTATGGCTGTACACCAGTATAATCTTAGCCTCGATTTTTATCGCTGGTTGGTATATTAATCAGGGAGATGTGGCTTATAATCGACTAGAAATGATTCCCTTCCCAGAAACTTTTACTTGGATTTATATCGTTCCTCCCTTAGCAATTTTAATTCTCACCACTTGGGGAATACCTGTGAGTACAACCTTTTTGGTTTTAACAGTTTTTGCTCCCCAATCTCTAGATGAAATGTTAGTTAAATCCGCTTGGGGTTATGCTATTGCTGTTATAGTGGGGTTAGTCATCTATCGAATTATTTATCAATTAGAAAACTTTTTCCTAGAAACAGTTAATAAAGAACCTCAAAAAATCTGGGTAGTTTTACAGTGGTTATCCACCGGGTTTCTCTGGAGTCAATGGTTAATGCAAGATTTTGCTAATATTTTCGCCTATCTTCCCAGAAAGTTAGCAGCAACATGGTTAGTTTTATCTCTAACAGTTATGCTACTCCTGCAAACCATCATTTTTATTAATCATGGTGGTCAAATCGAGAAAATTGTCACTAGCAAAACTAACGCCCATGATCCGCGTTCTGCAACAATTATTAACTTAATTTATGGCTTAATTTTACTGTTTTTCGTTGGCTATAATCATATTCCCATGAGTACCACTTGGGTATTTTTAGGTTTATTAGGAGGTCGAGAAATTTCTCTGACTTTAACCAGAGAAACCCCTAATTTAGCCGCCACGGGTAAACTGGTTTTAGGGGATGCCTTGAAAGCTTTTATCGGTATGATTGTTAGTGTTACTATCGCTCTTGCTTTACCTCTACTCGCTCAAAAACTTAACTATCTATAGGAAGTGGGGTGTGGGGTTTGGGGTGTGGAGTGTGGGGAGATGTAAATTAAGAATAACAAGATTGGGGAGATAGGTGATCGATTGATGCCCCGGAGTGATAAAGTTTTCTATTACTGATAATCTCGAAATTATCGTTCAACCAGATTAAAGATGCTTCTGTGACTAGACCTTCTTCAAGAGTGACTAGGGAAAAATTGCGAGATTTACCCGTATCGGAGTGGAGAATGCGAGGGACACTAGCAGCATTCAGATAAACAGTTCCCATCTCGGAAGTGACCACGGGATTGCGTAAACGGGAAGTAGTATGACGGAGACGGTGGTGCATATGACCGAAACTGACGAGAGGAACCTGTTTTCCTAATAGCTGTGCTTGTGCGATGGCCGCCGCTAAATCCGGATCCCCGTGGTCCCCTCCCAAGGGTTGCCAATCGCGACCACAGATAGCTTCCGCTTCCTTTCCCAGTCCGGCTGGACCATTGTGACCTAAAAAAATCAGGTTATTATAGGCAGTATCTTGAATATTAGCGATAATTTTGGCAGTAGATTCGGCAAAACTGCTGATATTATAGCGTTCTTGAAAAAATTCCCCATTTTTCCACTCGGAACCTCCCCAAGTAAAAGGACGACCCCCAACAATCGAAAGCTCTAAACTGGGTAGGTCTAGTTTTGAGTAACCCACATGGGCAACCCCTAATAATTCTAACTGGGCGGTGACACGATCTTCTTGATTGCGATCGTAGGGACATTGTTTTCGTCCCCAGGAGGTGGCGCTATACCAAGCGTCATGATTACCGAGAATAACGGCTTTTGGTAAGGACAAACTAGCAATCCGACCGACAATTTCTAGGGATTCATTGCCAAAATCGCCGACAAATAGGGCTAAATCCACTTGTAAAGCTTCTAGTGCTAAATTATCTTCTATTTCCCATTGGTCGTGAACGTCACCGATGACGGCGATTTTATAGGTGCGAGGGAAAGAACTTATCATTACCAGTTATCAACTATCATTTACCATTAAAGATCATAACTAGGGTTTGCGGCAAAAAGTACGGGCGAAGCATTCGGATAGAAAATCTCCGGTTTCAGCGATAGGTTATTGCCCGAATGCTTCGCCCCTACAGGACGCGGGCCGATGAAGACGCAAGGTTTTGAACCACGATTCTCTCAAAATCTTGCATCTGTGGGGGCGAAACAGAACCCTAAAACCCTTACCTCGTCTATATTTCACATTTATTCAGCAAACCCTAACTAGGATTGGTAGTCGAAAACCGTGGGCAAGAAAGAGAGATTTTTTCTCAAACTACCAATGAAAAGGTAAAGATTTCAAACAAAGTTACCCACAGTCATCGGTTTGTTTGTAAATTTAGATACAGAATTATCAGGGTGATCTGTGTATGTCTTTACTACAATACCGCACTACTGCCGTTGTTACTTGCCCCCAAGCAAACACATGGGTACAACTCAGAATGCTTCCCTCTCCATACAGCTTTGATGAAGCGCTACTACTCTGTGAACAGGATCAGGGCCGTTGGGTGGCATGGATTCCCGATTTTGGCGAAATTATCTTGATCGAAGGGCAATTTGAGGGATAAACTAACTCTTGCTAACAATTAAAGCAGATAAACAGCGATCGATCACTTGTTTTAATACTAGAGCCGTCCAATCGATATCGGCTGCGCTGGTGTCCCTTCCCAGGGTTAAACGAATTCCCGCTAATGCTTCTCGATCGCTGTAGCCCATAGCTTTTAAAATTGGACTGGGGGAAAGTTTGCCGCTATGACAGGCGGATCCGGAACTAATGCCGATTCCGGCTAAATTAAGCTGACGAACTAGCTGTTTTCCCGTGATCTGACTGTTATCGTCGGGACGGACAATAAAGCTGACGTGGTGGGGTAAACGATAGAATCGGTCTCCCGTGGGTAGCAGATAAGGATAATCAGCTAAGAGGTCAAATAATCGATCTCGCAAGGCCATTAAACGCATTTTTTCGCTAATTAAGTCTTTTTGGGCTAATTCGGCCGCTAAACCGAAGGATGCGATCGCTGGTACGGCTTGGGTTCCCGATCGCAGACCTTTTTCCTGACCACCGCCCCGCAGTAATGGTAAAATATCGACACCGGCTCTGACGTATAAAGCTCCCGATCCTTGCATTCCATAAATTTTATGGCTAGAAAGAGATAATAAATCTACGGGCAGTTTCCGCACATCAATATCGCATCTTGCCGCCACCTGCACCGCATCGGTGTGAAAAAGAACACCCCTTTCTCTGGCAATGCTGCCCAATTCTTCAATCGGTTGTAGGGTTCCCACCTCACTTTGTCCGTAAATAATGGAAATTAAGACCGTATCGCTTTGAATTGCGGCTTTTAGGTCTAAAGGATTAACTCTACCTTGACGATTGACGGGAAGACGAGTAATTTGCCAACCTTGCTGCTCTAATTGTTTACAGGGTTCAGCGATCGCCGAATGTTCCACACTAGAAATAATTATATGACGGGGGCGGTTATAATGTTGAGCAACCCCGATAATTGCTAAATTATCGGCTTCCGTGCCGCCAGAAGTGAAGATAATCTGGTCCGGATTGGCATTAATTAACCCTGCTACCTGTTCTCTGGCCATTTCGATGACTGTCGCCGTATCCTGTCCCCAACTGTGTAAACTGGAGGGATTGCCCCAATGATGCTGGAGAATAGTGGCAACCCGCTCGATCACTTGGGGATGAGTGGGGGTAGTGGCGCTATAGTCAAGATAAATTTGCATTATTTTACAATCTGAGAAATGAGAGTCCAGACAAGCAGCTATTCTCAGTTTAGCGGCTTAAGAGATTAGAAAACGGGTTTCTTTCTTGAAGAAACCCGTTTTCTTCAAGAAAGCGGGTTTCTTGATCACAAAAACGACCGGCATAACCATAGCAGTAATCCTAATCATCACGGTGCGCTCAACACTACCTTATACTAAATCCTGTTTAAAAAGTATAGGATAGTGGGG
>NZ_JADEXI010000212.1:0-7177 GCF_015207185.1 Microcystis sp. LEGE 08355
AATCACTCGACAGTTAGCCTATAAATGCCGTTGGTATGGAAGAAATTACATCGAAATAGATAGATGGTTTCCTAGCTCTAAACGGTGCAGTAATTGCGGGTATATTGCTGAAAAAATGCCGTTAAATATTCGAGAATGGGATTGTCCAGACTGTGGGACACACCATGACCGAGATGTTAACGCCAGTAAAAATATTTTGGCCGCAGGGCTTGCGGTGTCAGTCTGTAGAGCGACCATAAGACCAGAACAGAGTAAATCTGTTAAGGCAGGTGCGAAAAATCCTTCGGGAAAGAAGCAGAAACCTAAATCGTGAGGTTTGGGAATCACCGTCCGTTTACGGCGGTGAGGATGTCAACCACAACTATCGGGAGTTATTTACTCAAGAGATAAGTAAATATTATTTTAAGTTTATTTAAGGCTGTCATTACTAATGGTAAGTTGAGCCGGGTAAATTTTCCCGTAGTATCAAAAAGGAAACTCATTCGACCCGTTCAGTCTAAACGGGGAGAGAAGGGATTTTGAGACTGAGGAACAACCTATGGCAAAGAAAATAAAGACAACCACTTATAAAGTCACCCTGAAAACACCCGATGGCGATTATACAATTGATGTTCCCGATAATGAATATATTCTCGAGGCAGCAGAAGAACAAGGATTAGATTTACCCTTTTCTTGCCGTGCTGGTGCTTGCTCTAGTTGCGCTGGTCAAATCGAATCTGGTAGCGTTGATCAGTCTGATCAATCCTTCTTAGATGATGATCAAATTGAAGCGGGTTATGTCCTCACCTGTGTCGCCTATCCTACTTCTGACTGTGTGATCGTCACCCACAAAGAAGAAGATTTGTACTAATTTAACTCAATATTTATTTGGGGGTTAGATACTCCAACAATAATAGAGCGGGAACTGCAAGAGCGACAGTTCTCGCTTTATTTGTATTTTTGCCTCTTGACTCGACAGTGAGATACAGCCAAAAAATTAATCCTGCTAGAGGTTTTCTACAAATTCATAATTATATGGTAGTATAGTTATAAAGTTATATAAAGGGAGTCAGAGATGATGCTATTCCGTCAGATGTTTGATTCCGAAACCAGCACTTATACTTATTTGATTGCCGATCCCGTCAGCAAGGAAGCGGTATTGGTGGATCCAGTGCGGGAACAGGTGGAAAGGGATGATCGGCAATTACAGGAGCTAGGATTAACGCTAAAATACTGTTTAGAAACCCATATTCACGCCGATCACGTCACAGGAACTGGAAAATTAAGGCAAATCACAGGCTGTCTGGGTATAGTTCCCGAAAATGCTCAAGTAGCCTGTGCTGATCGCCATCTGGTAGATGGAGAGGGATTGTTACTAGGAAATATCACCATCAAAGCGATCGCTACTCCCGGCCACACCGATAGTCATCTAGCCTATTTAGTCAATAACAGTCATCTTTTGACAGGAGATGCCCTATTTATCCGGGGTTGTGGTCGTACCGACTTCCAGAGCGGCGATGCTGGTACCCTCTTTGATTCGGTCACGCAAAAACTTTTCACTCTCCCCGATAGTACCCTAGTTTATCCCGGCCACGACTATCGCGGTTTAACTGTCTCCACCATTGCCGAAGAAAAACAATACAATCCCCGTTTTCTCGGACGTAACCGCCGACAATTTATCGAGTTTATGAACAGTCTTAATTTACCAGATCCCAAAAAGATCATGGAGGCAGTTCCCGCTAACCAAGGCTGCGGTAATTTAGGAGTTGTTTTAGCTTAAAGATCCATTCAGGAGATTAACGATGACCAATACCACAAATCAGGCAAAATTACTAGAATTTGATGCCCATACTTTAAAAAACTTAATTGAGCGTCGAGAAGTTTGCTTAATTGACGTGCGAGAACCGGGGGAGTACGCAAGCGATCGCATTCCAGGGGCGAAATTAGTACCACTTTCCAGTTTTAACCCTAATTCGATCGCTTTTGACCCCGATCAAACCCTAGTTCTCTACTGTAATTCCGGCAGCAGATCCACTGTAGCAGCACAAAAACTGATTGCGGCAGGATTTAGCCAAGTTGCCCAGCTTAAAAACGGCTTAAATACTTGGAAAAGTGCGGGTTATGCCACCGAAAAAGACCAAAATGCGCCAATTAGCTTATTTCGTCAGGTGCAGATCGTTGCTGGTTCCTTAGTTGTCCTCGGAACAGTATTAGGAGCCTTTATCTCGCCTTGGTTCCTGATTTTAAGCGGTTTTGTCGGTTCCGGTCTAGTTTTTGCGGGGATTAGTAATACCTGTGCTTTAGCTATGCTTCTGGCTAAACTTCCCTATAATCAACCCCATCAGTAAGCAGTAATCAGTCATTAGTAATCAGTAACCAGTAAATAATGAAATATGATTTGCTGATAACTGATAACAAGAGAAGAATCTAAAACCTAAGATGTACTTAGTTTCTAGCCTTCTTTTTAGGTAGGAGAATTGTCAGATTCTTTACTTGGGGCCTGTTGCCTTCAGAAACTGATAACTGATAACTGATAACTGATAACTGATAACTGAAATGACTTGGTTAATTGGACATTTATTAGCCGTTTGTACGGGGATTAGTCTGGGATTGTTAGGAGGAGGAGGTTCTGTACTAGCATTACCGATTCTAGTCTATGTGATGGGAGTACCGACCAAATCTGCGATCGCTATGACGCTTCTAGTCATCGGTAGTGTCAGTTTACTCGGCACGATTCCCCACTGGAAAAAAGGCAACATTAACTTAAAAACCGCTTTTATCTTCGGTTCTGCCACGATGGTAGGGGCTTTTTTGGGAGCAAGATTAGCCACATTTCCCTTTGTCACTGCCACCTTCCAGATGCTCCTGTTTGCGACACTAATGCTTTTAGCGGCAGCCTTTATGATCCGCAGATCAGCACAGATAGATAATCCTGATTATAAAGCCCGCGATCGGCAAAAAAATCTGACTCTCTACCCCCAACCAGTCTGCCGATATTGCTGGCTCTGGTTAATGAGCGAAGGAATTGCTGTGGGTGTCCTGACGGGATTAGTTGGGGTTGGGGGAGGCTTCGCTATCGTTCCCGCGCTGGTATTATTGGGTAAAATCCCCATGGTTCAAGCGATCGCCACTTCCCTGCTGATTATTTTCCTCAATTCTGTAGCCGGATTACTGGGTTATTTAGGTCATATTAGCGTCGATTGGCAGTTAACCCTATCCTTTGCTTTTGCGGCTGCCCTCGGTACTCTTATCGGTTCCTATCTGGGACAGTTTGTGTCCGCAAAACAGTTACAAAAAGGTTTTGGTTATTTTCTCTTAGCGATCGCAACTTTAGTTTTAATTCAAAATCGTCACATCTTGCACAATTTCCTGACTCCGAAAGGCAATTCTATCATCCCGGCGGAGAAGACTATCAATCGAACTGAAGTCAATTAAATCTCGATACTGGGAGAATTGCTGCAATACTGATCAGCTGCTTGCCTATCCACATCACTTGTTAAAACTGCATGGGAGAGGCACTGGAGCTTTTTGCTGTTTAAGACTGATAACTGATAACTTACCCACTGATAACTGATCACTGATAACTGATTATCGTCCCACTTCAGCGAAAATCTGGGCTAAAATCTCTCCAGCACCAGCCTCGCGCACTTTATGGGCTAAATCTCGTCCTAAGACTTCCCCATGGCTAGGATCACCGCTAACCGAGTCCTTAATCAGGCGCTTACCGTCGAGACTAGCCACCATACCCGTTAAAGTTAGGATACCATCCTCGATCGCCGTATTCACTCCGATGGGAACTTGACAACCCCCCTCCAACTCCCGTAAAAAAGCGCGTTCAGCATAGCATCTATCGCGGCTAGGGGCGTGTTCCAACACTTTTAGGACTTCCAAAACCTCCGGATCTCCATCGCGGCATTCTATCCCTAAAGCCCCCTGTCCCACCGCATGGAGAGAAATCTCCGCCGGAATAACCTGATGAACTCGATCGCCTAATCCTAACCTTTCCAATCCCGCTACTGCCAGAATAATTGCGTCGTATTCTCCCGCGTCCAGTTTTGCCAGACGGGTGTTGACATTGCCGCGCACATCTTTAAAAGTCAGATGGGGATAATGGTAACGCAACTGGGCCAATCGCCGCAGGGAAGAAGTCCCCACCACCGCACCTTCCGGTAAAGTGTCTAATTGATAGTCTTGATTTTGGCTATTTACCACCAAAGCATCGGCCGGATTAACTCTTTCGGTGACGCAACCCAAGATTAAGCCTTCGGGCAAATTAGTGGGCAAATCCTTGAGAGAATGGACGGCAAGATCGATCGATCTATCCAACATTCCCACTTCTAGTTCTTTGGTAAATAAACCCTTATCACCGATTTTCGCTAGGGCCACATCGAGAATTTTATCGCCTTGGGTACTCATCGTCTCCACCTCAAACTGTCGATGGGGGTGGTGTTTACTCAATTCTGCCTGTACCCAATAGGTTTGTACTAGGGCTAACTGACTTTTACGCGAACCGATACGCAGGGAACGAGGAAGACTAGAAACGGACATATCTGAAGTAGGAATTTAACTAAACATCTATCGGACTGCTCGATCTAGACTATCCTGATCTCACCCCTGTTGAGTAATCACTTTCTAGGTTAGGCATAAATAGTTACATCTCTTAATATTTTTCAGGAAATGGGGTGACTATTATTCCCCACTGACAGCAAAGCTGAAAGCCTAGATTAAAATAGAGGGACAAAGGTTGCAACAGGGTCTAACTAATGACAATGTTTGAACGGACAAATTGGCTAAGTAGCTGGTTATAATTAAATTAAAAATGGATTTTAGGTTCGATCCCCCCTTATCAAGGGGGGATCTGCGCCCCCCTTATCAAGGGGGGATCAAGGGGGGATCAAAGGCACAATCTATCTTCAATTTAATAATTATAACCACTCACTTAATAGGATAGTTACACAACGTAAAAATTGGTTAATTCAGGAGTTATTATTATGCTAGACCAAATGATGAAGATGTTGGAAGGGCAACAAATAGGCCCTTATCATCTTAAGAAGTTTCTCGGTGCGGGTAGTTTCGGTGGTGTATTTCATGCTAGTGAAATGGTCAGAAATACATCGGTTCAAGAAGTTGCTGTTAAAGTTATCCCCGAAAGTAGCGATGATAAATTAAGGTTCTTCGTTACTTGGTATGGTTGGATAAGGTGGCATAAATCGACTAAATCCTTATCTGGCAAGAGACTTAATTGATTAGTTCGCTCTAGATAAAAGACAATTGAAAAAAATCGCCAAATGCCTTTCTAAATAAGGGTTCCATCCGTTATAACCCTCGTCCATTGCATAACACAAACCGAAGAACCTAAATTAATTGAATTAACAAATGCCAGAAAGTTAGAACATTCTAATTTAATTAAGGCTTATTCAGTGGGGGAATTTACTTTTCTTAATACAGAAATGCTTTATTTAGTGATGGAATTGGCACAGGGTAGCCTAGAAAATCACATCGCCAAAGGCGGTTTGTCATCAAGTGAAATTAAAAATATTACTGCTCAAGTCGCCCAAGGTTTAAATTATCTTCATGGACAAAATAAAGTCCATCGAGATTTAAAACTGGGTAATATCCTCAAGGTTAATCAACAATACAAGTTAGCAGATTTTGGCTTAATTAGAACTTTAAATAACAAAAGCCACACTCAAACAGTCCACAATAGCGGTACAATTATTTATATGCCTCCCGAAGCCTTTAGGGGGGATATTTCATCAGCCTGGGATTTGTGGTCATTGGGTATTATGTTAATCGAAATGACGACTAATCAACTTCCCTATAAGTTTAATAATGATATTCACCAGTTAATGGCCAAGGTGATGAATTGTGAGCTACAAATCCCCAGTTTACCGAAAGAGTTTAAACCGATTATTGAAGGGTGTTTGCAAAAAGATAGAAAACAAAGATGGACAGCACAACAGGTTTTAAATGCCTTACAACCTGTGGGATGGAATTCTCCCCCGCCACCTCCACCAGCACCATCAGCAGTCAAAAAGCTTGTTTCACCTACTCCATTTACCGAAAAACTACCCAATCGAGTCACACTGGAGATGGTGAGCTTACCAGCAGGTGAGTTTCTCATGGGATCTCCTGACAGTGAAGATGAAAAGCCTCCACACCAAGTTAAAGTCAACAGTTTTGCGATTGGTAAATATCCAGTGACTCAGGCACAATATGAAGCAGTAATGGGAACCAATCCCTCTCACTTTAAAAACAATCCCCAAAATCCGGTAGAACAGGTTAGTTGGAACTATGCTCAAGCCTTTTGTCAAAAATTGAGTCAAATAACAGGAAAAACCTATCGCCTACCGACGGAAGCGGAATGGGAATATGCCTGTCGTGCGGGGACAACCACTCGCTATTATTTTGGTGATGATGCTAATCAGTTAGGAAATTATGCTTGGTATGGCGGAAATTCTCAGGATAAAACTCATCCTGTGGGTCAGAAAAAGCCCAATGCTTGGGGACTCCATGACATGAGTGGCAATGTTTGGGAATGGTGCGAAGACGATTGGCACGATAACTATATCGGAGCGCCAAAGGATGGATCTGCGTGGCCTATCAATAATGATAATCGTTCTCAGTCTCCTAAGTGTCTGCGCGGCGGTTCTTGGGGCCGCTACCCTCTTGACTGTCGTTCTGCCCTCCGCAGCGGGAGCTACCCCGGCAACGGCGGCCTCAACGACGGTTTTCGGGTTGCGTGTGTCTCCCCAGGACTTTAACCCTTTGTTCTTTTGCTCTTTTGCCCTTTGTCTCCCGCCTAAGGGCGGGTCGATTTTTTTTGAGAAAATACCCTTGTTTCAAGGCTCTGCCTTGAAACACAATATTTAAGGCTCTGCCTTAAAGCAATATTCAGGTAGAACCTGAAGAGAGCGTTCCCAGGTAGAACCTGGGAACGAGATAACCTACGATCTACTTAATTAGAGTTTGCATAGAAGATTCAATTTTCAATTTCTGTCGATGGCGTTTGGAACTGAAACCCTTGGTAGGGACAATTCATGAATTGTCCCTACATTTTCGGAGTATAAATCATGAATTGTCCCTACATTTTCGGAGTATAAATCATGAATTGTCCCTACATTTTCGGAGTATAAATCATGAATTGTCCCTACATTTTCGGAGTATAAATCATGAATTGTCCCTACATTTTCGGAGT
>NZ_JADEXI010000213.1:0-7125 GCF_015207185.1 Microcystis sp. LEGE 08355
CTTTTCGGGGGATTTAATGCGAATGAGTGACCCCGGACGATTAATTTCTTGATAACAGTCGCTTTCGACGGGAGGGCGGCTAATATAACTATCTATAACCGATTTTTCTGCTAGTATCGGGGTGGGGTGATTTTTCCATTGAGGATATTTGAGATCTTTGAACCATTCTCGGAGGATTTGGAACTTACCCGGCCCTTTACTACCTAATTCTAGTTCGGGACAGCCATTATCTTTATCTGCCGAGAAATAGCTATAGATTTTAGTCATCTGTTTTTTATAGGTTTCATGGCTGGCAGCCTCGGCCATTTCCCAAATTTCCTCATCCGGTTTGCGCCAATTTTCGTAGGCAAAACGAACTAAAAAAATCTCCTTTAATTTACCCTGAACACCGTATTCTCTGGCTAGATGTTTAAGAAACTCGTCCCATCCCTGTGGTTTCATCCGGTTCTACTTTATTCTACTTATATTCCCTTTTTTTCCATGTTAACCCCTTTTTCCCTCTTGGCAATGGGACTGACATCCGAGCGGGAAAACCCTATGCTAAAAATAGGTCAATTACCTGATGGTGTCTAAGGGAGTAAAACCATGAAAATCTCGTTAACCTTGTTTGTTGTGGCCTCCTTGCTGTTAGGTTCAATTCCTCACACTTTAGCGGTTAGTAGTCAAGATAACCATTTTGACCATTCCTCTTCGCCGCTAATTTTACAAAACCGTGACTGTAAGGGTGATAAGGACGATAATTGCAATTAGTCCTGATTATCTCGGTTAAGGTTGTTAGTCTATATCCCGCACCGATGAAAAAATCGTGGTCGGGATTTTTTTTATGAACTCGCCTGTAATTCCTCTAAACGTGCTAAAACTTCGGCACTGTGAATGGCAGGATTTACCCCTAAATAAATCTCTTTTAAAATCCCATCGGGATCGATAAGATAGGTATGACGCAGGGAAACATAACCCATCCAAGAACCATAAGCTTTACTAACATCTCCGGTAGTATCTGCCAGTAAGGGAAATTTTAACCCCTCCGAGTCACAAAATTCCGCATGAGAATCGACATCATCGGCACTTACCCCTAAAACTTGCGTATTTTTAGCCATATATTTCGGCAAATCCTGCTGAAAACGCCGCGCTTCTAGGGTACAGCCGGGGGTAAAATCCTTGGGATAAAAATACAAAACTACCCATTTACCCCGATAGTCCGATAGGGAAATATTCCCTTCTCCCGTGTTAGTCGGTAGGGTAAAATCGGGTGCCGGTTGATTTAAAGGGGGTTGGGGTCCACCCAAAGCGTTAGCATCGGGAATAAAGGCAAAAAATGCCAGAATTACTGCAATTAAAAAACTCAACAGTTGACGACGAGACATAATCAGTTATCAGTTATCAGTTATCAGTTATCAGTTATCAGTTTCTTGGTGTGATAAGTTTAACCTAATACGGGAGCGATCAATCTTTGTGTCCTTTCCCTTGTTCCTGTCACACCGGGAAAATCAACTGTCACCACATCTCCAGAAGAAAACGTCACCAATTAAATCCCCTCCACATCACAGAAAGTTTTGGCCGCATAGTTTAGGGAAAAATTGACAAGATCGATCTGATCCTCCTCAGTCCAGGTATCACTTTGATCTAGCGATGGTGGTTGTTGTTGTCCGATAAGTTCATTGAGAATGATTGTGGCCAATCGCAAATGTTCCCCCGATGATAAGTGGCAAACCACTTGATTATAAACTTCTTGGGCCGTAGTGGGCATGACAAAAAACTGATGACCGAATGGTTCTAGCTTAATATTCTTTACATAACTTGACAAGGAAAGGGCGAGGTAAAGAGGGAAAATAGATCGAGCTTGTCTTCATCTGCCTAACGATCATGTCTATTGTCACCCTTAACCCCCTTCAATCCCATCAAGATTTAGTCATCGATCCAGCCAAAATCACGGGATTACGGGGAAAAATCACCATCCCCGGCGATAAATCCATATCCCATCGTTCCCTGATGTTAGGAGCGATCGCCGAAGGAGAAACTGTTATTCATGGGTTATTATTGGGCGAAGATCCCCGCAGTACCGCTAGTTGTTTTCGTGCCATGGGTGTGGAAATTTCCCAACTCAACAGCGAGAAAGTGATCGTCAAAGGTAGGGGTTTAGGCAATCTTGAGGAACCCTTAGAAATCCTCGATGCCGGCAATTCCGGCACGACGATCCGCTTAATGTTAGGATTATTGGCTGGTCATCGAGACCGTTTTTTTGTCGTCACCGGCGATGCTTCCCTGCGATCGCGTCCCATGTCCCGGGTGGTGAAACCCCTCAAGGAAATGGGGGCGCAAATTTGGGGCAGAAAAGCCCATTCTTTGGCTCCTTTAGCCGTTTCTGGGGAATATCTGCAACCGATACACTACTATTCTCCCGTTGCTTCTGCACAGGTGAAATCCTGTCTTCTCCTCGCTGGACTGTTAACCGAGGGGAAAACCACGATCACGGAACCTGCTTTATCTCGTGATCACAGTGAACGGATGCTGCGCGCTTTTGGGGCAAATATTGAGGTGGATGGGGAGACTAATAGCGTCACGGTGACGGGTTATCCCACTTTAACCGGACAAACGGTGATTGTACCCGGGGATATCAGTTCGGCAGCTTTTTGGTTGGTAGCGGGGGCAATCGTGCCTAATTCCGAGTTATTAATCGAAAATGTGGGAATAAACCCGACTAGAACTGGAGTTTTACAGGTTTTACAGGCAATGGGAGCAGATATCACTCTCGAAAATCAACGGGTGGTGACGGGGGAACCGGTGGCGGATCTGCGGGTGAAATCCAGTCCACTACAGGCAACCACGATCGCCGGTGAGATTATACCCCGTCTGATCGATGAAATTCCGATTTTGGCAGTAGCGGCGGTTTTTGCCCAAGGAACGACAATTATCAAGGATGCTGAGGAATTACGGGTGAAGGAAAGCGATCGCCTGACGGTGATGGCCACCCAACTCGATCGCCTAGGGGCAAAAGTAAGGGAATTACCCGATGGTTTAGAGATTACCGGCGGTACGGGCCTATTCGGCACGGAGGTGGACAGTTTTACCGATCATCGCATTGCTATGAGTCTAGCGATCGCTGCCCTCAATTCCCGTCAACCCACCACTATCCATCGCGCTGAAGCGGCCGGCATTTCCTACCCCGATTTTGTGACCACCTTACAGCAAATTTGTCAAGAGTAGAAATATTAAGTTTTTCTGCGAACGGGCGAGCGGTAACTGGTAAAATTGCAGGATAAATCATAGAGTAGTAGGCCGCCTGTGTGATAATCGAGTTCATCGATCGAGGTAGCGAAAAATAGAAGCGTCCCTAACTCGCATTTCCCTGAAAAATATCTCCCCATCTACTCCACTCCCGTCTTCTCTTCCCCACCAATAATGGAAATCATCGCCCAATTAGAGAAAGTTTCCTATATTTATCCCGAATCCTCCAATCTAGTGCTGAAAAATATCTCTTTAGCAATTCATCGAGGAGAATTTTTAGGTATTATCGGGCCCACAGGTGCGGGAAAAACTACTCTCTGTTTAACTCTTAACGGTATTGTCCCCCAATTCTACGGAGGGCGTTTTTTTGGTTATGCAACAGTAGCCGGTTTAGACACTTTAACCCATCCCGTTAGCACCTTGGCCCGCTATGTGGGGGCAGTATTTGAAGATCCCGAAACGCAACTTTTAGCCACTTCGATAGAAAATGAAATCGCTTTTACCCTAGAAAATTTACGGCTACCGCGAGAGGAAATTAAAGCGCGTATTCCCAAAGTTTTAGCGGCAGTCCGGTTAGAGGGAATGGAAAAAAAATCCCCGGGGGAATTATCGGGAGGACAAAAACAACGATTAGCGATCGCCGCCGCTCTCGCAGTTCAGCCCGCTTTGTTAATTCTCGATGAACCCACCTCCCAACTGGATCCGGTGGGATCCCAGGAAGTTTTCGCCACCATTAAGGAATTAAATCGCCATCTCGGTGTCACTATTGTGATGGTCTCCCACGCGGCCGAGGAAATGGCCGAATATGCCGATCGCCTGGTACTATTAAGGGATGGTGCGATCAAAGCTATGGGAACCCCAGCAGAGATCTACTCCCAAGTACAACTTTTACAGGAAAATGCCCTGCGTCCTCCGCAAGTGGCCACTACTTTTGCCTTGATCGAGCAGAAAATCGGGGCGGTCGAGTCGATTCCTGTCACCCTAGACCGCAGTTTTGCCCGTTTAAACGAGATTAAATCCTTTTATCATAAAATCACCCCAACCCCTCCCTTATCGTCGGTTTCTGACCCCTTAAACCCCCTACTGAGGGTAAAAAATCTCTGCCATACCTACCCCGATGGTACTACCGCCCTGCGGGATGTGTCCCTCGATATTGCCGAAGGGGAATATCTGCTGATTATCGGTCAAAATGGCGCAGGAAAAAGCACTTTAGTCAAGCATTTTCTCAATCTTCTCTCGGCGACCAGCGGTCAAGTTATGATTGATGGACGTTCGATTACTAGCTTTTCTGTCAGTGATTTAGCTCGTTCGATCGGTTATGTAGCCCAAAATCCCGATAATCAAATTTTTAACACCACTGTCGAGAAAGAAGTATCATTTGCCCTGACTAATCTCGGTTATTCTCCAGAAATCGTCAACCAACGCACAGAAGCAAGTCTAGAAGCCATGGGATTGCTAGAATATCGCTCCTATCATCCTCTCTCCTTACCGAAAGGCGATCGAGCGCGGGTAGTGATTGCGGCAATTTTAGCCATGGAACCGCGCATAGTTGTTTTTGATGAACCCACCACCGGCCAAGATTACCAAGGAGCTAAGGCAATTTTAGAGGTGAGTCGTCAATTACACCAGATGGGCAAAACCGTGATTGTGATCACCCATCACCTCTATTTAATGCCAGAATACGCCGAAAGAGTAATTATTATGGGTCAAGGAACTATCCTTTTAGATGCCCCAATCCGGCAAGCTTATCATCAAACCGATCTCTTAGCCAAAACCTATCTAACTCCACCTCAAGCAGTTTTATTAGCACAAAAATTAGGACAACTTTCCGGTTATCCCAATTCTCTTTTAACTCCCCAGGAAATTGCCGATTGTTTTCAGAGGATTTAGCCTTGAGGCTATTTAGGGTTTGCGGCAAAAAGTTATTCGTGGGGACAGGGTGTGGGGTGTGGGGTTTTACCCATTTTCAGGTGGTCAATTACCTAGGGCTTGCTGAATAAATGTGAAATGTAGGCAAGGTAAGGTTTTTGTGGCTTTTCTCGCTCCCACAGGTGCAAGATTTTGAGAGTCCTGTAGGGGCGAAGCATTCGGGCAATAACCTATCGGTGAAACCGTAGATTTTCTATCCGAATGCTTCGCCCCTACTTTTTCAGCAAACCCTACCTAATTTTCATGGAAAAAGTCCTAGAATTTTCCCTCCAATCACTCCAATGGTCGGCACTTTTTGAGGAAAAAAAAGCCTAAAAGTCTTACCCAGCAAGGTTTTTAGATTTATTCAGCAACCCCTATTTAACTGTTTCTAAAATCAACTTCGATCGCTTAACATTATCGGGTACAGGAATCGGATAATCGCCATTAAAACAGGCAGTACAGAAGGTTTTCGGATCTTCCTTCGTTGCTGTTAACATTCCATCTTGACTGAGATAAGCTAAACTATCCACCCCGATTTGTGCCTGAATTTCCGCCACCGATTTAGTTGCCGCAATTAATTGCTCTTGATTGTCCGTATCAATGCCATAAAAACAGGGATGAGTCACCGGAGGTGAAGATATTCTCATGTGAACTTCTCTTGCTCCAGCATCGCGTAAAGCTTTAACCAATTTCCGGCTAGTGGTTCCCCGCACGATCGAATCATCAACAATAATAACTCTTTTTCCCTGTAAAACATCCTTTAAAGGATTCAATTTCATCTTAATTCCCGACTCTCTCATGTGTTGGGTTGGTTGAATAAAAGTCCGTCCCACATAACGATTTTTAATCAATCCTTCCGCGTAGGGAATATCAGAAATGCGCGAAAATCCGATCGCTGCTGGAATACCCGAATCGGGAACTCCCATCACCATATCTGCTTCTACCGGCGACTCTTTGGCTAATTGTTCCCCCAAACGTACCCGATAAGTATATAAAGATTCCTCGTGGACAATGCTATCGGGACGAGCAAAATAAATCATCTCAAAAACGCATAATTTTTTCTCCGGTTTCATGGCCCAATCCACCGAAGATAAGCCATCTTCACTAATCCAAACTAATTCCCCCGGCTGCACATCCCGCAGATAATCGGCCCCGATAATATCTAATCCGCAGGTTTCCGAAGCTAAAACATAACGGAGGGGATTGCCTTCTTCTTGCAAAACCCCAATTACTAAGGGTCTGACACCATTGGGATCCCGCGCCCCGATAATTCCCGTCGGTGTGCCGATAACAAGGCTATAAGCCCCGCTACAATAGCTAAAGGCATCGATCGCCGCTTCTATCCAATCCTTGCCACTATCCACCTCCTGACCGATAGCGACCGCGATCATTTCCGAGTCGGTGGTGGTGACGAGATCACAACCGCGCTTTTCTAATACATTTCTTAACTCAAAAGTATTGACTAAATTGCCGTTATGTGCTAGGGAAAGTTTACCCAAACGGCTTTCGATCACAGCAGGTTGGGCATTGGCCCGACGGCTAGAACCGGTGGTAGAGTAACGAGTATGACCGACCGCGTGAGTACCGGGCAAGGTTTTAAGGACAGTTTCGCTAAAAACTTGGGAAACTAAGCCCATTTCCTTGTAACAATGCACCGTTTCCCCGTCGTAGGTGGCAATACCTGCCGATTCCTGTCCTCGGTGTTGCAGGGCATAGAGTCCGAAATAGGTCAGTTTTGCTACTTCTTCCTCGGGGGCATAGAGTCCAAAAACTCCACAGGCTTCTTCAGGCTTATCGACGCGGTTCAAGAATAGGGATGAGTCGGGATGGCTAGACATGGGAGGGTTGGGGCTGCAGAATACTTTGGTAACAAAATCTTAACCGATCTTAATCTTCTTTTAACGATTTATTGATCAGCTATCAGCCTTTATTTACCGATATAATCGGCCATCTTATCTAGCTGACGGCCTCAAGATTACAGCCTTCTTT
>NZ_JADEXI010000214.1:0-7121 GCF_015207185.1 Microcystis sp. LEGE 08355
GACATTGAGAATCTAAGCTGTCTCGTTGAACAAGGAATTTCCGATAGTGATAGGTCAAGAATTCCCCGTCACAGCGTAGCTTGACGGTGGGAGTATGTCAACCAAGCGCCTAAGAGAAGTTGTATCCCTAAGAATGGAACAATCAAACTAGGAGCCGTGTGAGGTGAAAGTCTCATGCACGGTTCTGAAGGGGGGGGATGGAGGCGACTCCATTCCCGACCCCTAACACGCCGGCTTGAGAATATTCTTGTCACCCGATCAGGAATCCACTAAACAAAGAAGTTGGAAACAGTGATATTGCCAGTGGGTAATGTGCCGATAACGTTAACCAGTAAGTCATTGGCACTTTGGAAACCAGCAACATTATCATTGACAATAATATAGTTTCCGGCTATCCCAGCAGTGGTTACTTGGACCAGGGCCGCGCCATTAATACCAAGTGCTTGGTTTCCAGCTAAGGCACCATTGGCATCGGTAAAAACAGCATTCACGACATCGGTTAAAGTGGCAGCGGCAGAATTGGCAGCACGACTAAAGGCAGCGGGGGCAGGCAGCACACCTCCTGTGGCACTGAGCAAATCAATTTTGTCGGAGTTGATCGCAAAATCAGTGATCCGGTCAGGGTTAGCGACAGTAGATTGGGAAAATTGGAAGAGGAAGACATCGTTTCCTGCTCCCCCCGTCAAGGTATCGAGTCCGGCACCACCATTAAGGGTATCATTGCCCCCACCACCGTTGAGAAGGTTATTGGCCGTGTTGCCCGTGATCACGTTATTACCTGCGTTACCAGTACCGTTAATGGCGGCTGCTCCCGTCAGTGTCAAATTTTCCACGTTTGCCGCTAAAGTCGTGGTGACGGCGGCCGTGAAAGTATCGGTTATCGTCGTGGTAGCTGCCGTCTGCGTACCAAGAGCAGCATTAGTAGGAGAAGACAGAGTTAAAGTAAAGGTCTCATCTGCCTCATTAAGGGAATCATTGAGAATGGGAATGTTGAGGACTTGAGTAGTAACACCAGGGGCAAAGGTTAGAGTTCCAATGGTGGCGGTGTAATCCGCTCCCGCGGTTGCTGTACCGTTAGAAGTTGCATAGTTAACGCTGATGGTTTGGCTGCTGGCGTTGGAAAGAGTGACGGTGTAGGGGGCGTTTTGAGGCGTGGTCAAACCTTCAACAATCGTCTGACTCTTGGGGTTAAGATTAATCGTGGGTAATTGATAGTTGCCAAAATTAACATCAGTCAATTTTTCGCCTACTTTCAAGATCAAAGCGTAGGGAGTGCTAGGGGAGGTTTGGAGCCAGCCTGTTTGATTCACTTCCTGGATGGCATATTCTCCCGGTCCTAAGTTAGTAAAGCTGTATTTGCCGTTAGCGTCAGTAACTGTGGAAAGTTCCCAAGGATCTAGTGTTCCATTGGCAACACTATCAATGTAAATTGTCCAACCGGCTAGGGCTTTTTCATCTGCCTCCCAGATACCATTAGCATTAACATCGTTCCATTTACTGCCTTCGATGCTTCCAAGTGGAGTTGCTGTGTCTCCATTTTGAAATTCACTTTGCAGTGCCAAGTTCGCTGCCTGCTTTGCTCCTAACAAGAAGGTTTTATCCCCCGTCACCAGAAAATCAAAAGCCGCCCCATTTAAAAAAGCGCCTTCAGCAATACCAAATTCTCGTGCTATTGCGAAGGCACTTGCCACTGCGTCGGAGTCTTGTTTCGCTAGAGTTTCTAAGGAAATAAACTCCTTGGGAAAAGGGACAGGCTCGGGATCGGGTGTAGGCTCTATAATATCTATAGGTGAAATATCTATAGGTGATACAGTTGTGGACTTGGTCAATGTAGTCAAAAATGTGGTTGTTTGAAACAGAGATTCGCCCTTGCCAACTCGCCAACTGTCGGCAAACGTTGTATGTATTGTTTGAACAGAGGGATTAGGACCTAAGTTTGTGCCATCACGCAGAGCAAAATCATTGCTGCTATCACCATCACCATTACCTAAAAGCCCTTGTAGGGAGCCAGCGCGATCATCAGATGGATTGACAAAAACATCAACGTAGCTCCCATTGTCCGCGGCGATGACGACATCGTTATCATCGGCTGTGGAGAAATTACCGTCTAGTCCGGCATAAGTGAAGGTGTACTGATTCCCTGATCGCTGGATTCTCGTGTTACCAAACAATGCACTGCCGCCACTGCTTAGATTATACGTTGCTCCATCAACTTTTAATTCTTGACCAATGGCAAGCTCTGAATCATAAACAAAAGTTTTGCCGTCTAGTCTGATCGCAAACGCTGTATTAACAGAAACTTGCGCACCTGTATACCAGGGTTTTTGAACGGTTTGCACTTGAAAATCATCAGTTAGAGACTTGACATAAATGAACGTTCCAACTGCTTGCAAATCATAGGGTTTGCCATCAAAGGTAGAAAGATGCACATCACCCCAGCCGTGGCCTTGACCAACTACCGGGCGGGAGGTAAAAAAGATCGAGAAATCTTGACCTGTAGAAACCGGAACAGAGCCGAGTGTACCATTAACGAAAACATTAAAACTGGTGTCCCACGGGGAAATACTCCACGATGGAAGATAAATTTGCTCTATGTACTCTACAGCACCAGCGCCAGTGATCAAATCCACGCCAGCGCCACCAGCAACAGCGTCAGTGCCGACAAAGCTAGACCCACCAAACCATGCGGCATTAAACGCAGTATAAATCGTGCCTGTGGTCGTTCCTTGTAGATAAACATCTAAGTTGGCGTCTGTATCAGTAGTGCTAGGTGTTCCCGTCCAGACTAAGGTAACTTTAGCAGATGAACTGGGACGGCGAGATATCCTGCCCAGGTTTACCGATATGCCCCGGAATGTATCTTCTGCTAGAAAATAGCTTAGAGATAGGTTGCCAAAACTTGCGTTTCCTAGGGCTTCTGCAAAGGTGTAGGCACTAGGGGTTAAGCTATTTATAGGAACAGATGGACTGGTATTGGCTATATCTGTTGGTTCCCAGAGATTTGGATTCACTGAGCCAGTTCCATTTTGTGATGTGTGTATAAGTAACCCTTTTTCTGTGGAATCAAGAGTTCTAATAACGGTATCGTTTACGGCAGCAGTATATGGGGCTACGGAGTTAACGCCACCAAGTGAATTGCCTGCAATCGGTGTGTAAGGTGTATTGGTCGTCCAAGTGGCTGAGAAAAGTACATCTTTAAAGCGAGATCTGAAGTTAGGCCACCAGAGTGGTGAAAATGCAGTTTTGGCATTTTCATAGAGAAAGTTATCTTTATTGTCTTGAACCATTAATAGGTTTTGAGACCACAACAAATTCAATGGTGTAATAGGCATAGTGGTAAAAGTCTTGAATGCTTCATACACCATATCTTAATCATTCGCTTGCGCCCAATCAATAAGCAAAAATACTGAATTAGCTGTAGCAGAAATGTTGAATTTGTACATAAAACTTTACATACAAGCCAACGATAACAGGCGTTCGCTTAGAGAGATTAAATTTCCCTCTTGGGATCAAATTAAGTTAACATAGCGCAGTTTATTAAGTAAAGTATCCCCATATATTTGAGGAATTTGCCTAAGCTGTAAAATCAAATATACAATTAATATAAGTGAGTGGGTGGAATTAAATATAAAATGAACGTAGGTTGGGTTGAAGCATGAAACCCAACGCCCGCTCATGTTACGCTACCGCTAACCCATCCTACAAATAATTGTGCCTCCCTACTTAGAACCAGTTTTAGCATCTACACCCATCACTAATTTCATCTGATGATAGCCTGACATCCAAAACAATTTGGGCGTTGCTGATTTGAGATATGAATCTTCTTTTCTGGTATTTTTAAAACCTAGAGCCAAACTAACTTTTGCATCTGATGCAAAGTTTGCATTCATACCTTGATTCAGCAACGCCTAAACTAATGCAATTGTACTGATAGCTGCCTGTAAGCATCCCACCGAAAAACTAATGCGCTCCGGGGTTGGGATTGAGTGATAAAATCAGAAATAACGCCCAGTTTTAGCCGAGAGTTTCCCTTTCAAAATCCCAACTCAGTAGATTGACAAAAATTGAGCTGCAGCCTCGGTTCTGATCACCGATCGCTGAAATCCCTAAAATTAAGCGATAATGTAAAGTAAGGTAAAACTTTCTGGACAAATTCTTATTATGGTGTTATTCGGATTCGGAAAAAAATTAACTTTGCCCACAGCAAGGGAAGCACTACCCGGGCGATCGGAAAAAATGCCCGTACCTAGCACCCACTACGTTAACGGTCATCCTTTGCCGCCCCCCTTCCCCGCCGGTATGGAAACCGCAATGTTTGGTTTAGGCTGTTTTTGGGGAGCAGAGCGGAAATTTTGGCAATTAGAAGGAGTTTACACCACAGCCGTAGGTTATGCGGCTGGTATCACCCCCAATCCCACCTATCAGGAAGTGTGTACCGGCATGACTGGACATAATGAAGTGGTCTTAGTGGTTTATGATCCCAGTGTGATTTCCTACGAACAACTGTTAAAGGTTTTCTGGGAAAGTCATAATCCCACCCAAGGAATGCGTCAGGGTAATGATACGGGAACTCAGTATCGATCGGGTATCTATACCTATAATCCCCTGCAAAAGCAATTAGCGGAAAAATCTCGATCGATCTATCAAGAAGCTCTCAATAAAGCGAACTACGGTCAAATTACCACGGAAATTATCGACGCACCTGAATTTTATTATGCTGAAGTTTATCATCAGCAATATTTAGCGAAAAATCCCGGCGGTTACTGTGGTTTAGGGGGAACGAAAGTGGAATGTCCGATCGCTCTTGATCTGAAGTTAAATTAAGTAGGGTTAGCCGTCAGTTATCAGTTATCAGTTATCAGTTAAGTAGGTGGGTGGAATTAAATATAAGATGAACGTAGGTTGGGCTTCGGCCGTGAGCTTTTGCCGAACGGTTGAAGCATGAAACCCAACGCCCGTATAGTTTACGCTACCGCTAACCCATCCTACAAATAATTGTGCCTCCCTACTTAGGGTCTGCTGAATAAATCTAAAAACCTTGTTGGATAAGACTTTTGGACTTTTTTCCCCTCAAAAAGTGCCAGCCATTGCGGGGATCGGGGGAAAATTCAGGTACTTTTTCCCTGAAAATTAGGTAGTTGACCACCTCAAAACTGGTAAAACCCCACACCCCACACCCCACACCCTGCCACCACCGAAAAGCTTTTTCAGCAAACCCTATTTAGTCCTTCTTTACTTTAAGTTAAGAAACTTATCTAAGGCTAGAACCATATTCGGCGGCCAACGGCGCACGCTTTTTACCCAATCGAGGTCTTGATAGCGGGTATCCATGCCGACGGCGGCTACCCAATTGCTTTCCGCCTCTCCCTGTTGTCCTTGGGTCCATAAAACGGCGCTTAAGGCGGCTCTGACATCGGGGAACATAGGGTATTTGCGGGCAATATTCCGCATTTTTTGGACTGCTTCGGGATATCTGCCCAATTCGTACAGGGCCAGCGCCAGATTAGCTTGCGCCCAGGCAAAATTCGGGGCTAGTTGGGTGGCTTGGCGATAGTCTTTGACGGCGGCTTCCCAATCCCCTAAACCGCCCTCAGCGTTGCCGCGATTGTTATAGGCAAAGGCATCATTGGGATCTAGTTCTAAAACTTTATTATAATCGGCGATCGCTTCTTGATATTTACCTTCTCCTTCTAAAGCGGTGCCACGATTGAGGTAGGGATCGGGGGCATCGGGGGCAATGGCGATCGCTTGGTTGAAGTCAGCGATCGCATCCTCTAATTTATTGAGACTGACTCTGGCATTGCCGCGATTACTCCAGACGGCGGGATTAGTGGGGAATTTGGTGACTAATTCGGTCCAATAGCTTTCGGCCTGGGCGTAATCCCCTTTTTCTGTGGCTTCTAGGGCTTTTTCGGCGATAACTTCCCCTTCTCTAATCTGTTCTTCGCTAATAGTCGGGCTATCGGCATAAGCCGCTATGGGTAGGGCAAAAAAGAGCAATAGACTCAATACACAAGCGGTGATCCAACGCATAATTACTTCATAATTTGTTACTTAATCTTTTCTCAATCTACCCTACTTAGGTGAACTCTGCTCTAGATAGTCTTGATAGCCTAGTCGTTGAAGATTGCTTTGTTTTTCGAGGACGGAATCGGTGAGGGATTGACGATAGGCGATAACTTGCTCTAAAAGATCGGCATTACCGGTGGCGAGAATTTGAACCGCTAAAAGTCCGGCATTTTTGGCATTACCGATCGCCACCGTGGCCACGGGAATGCCTGCGGGCATCTGTACAATTGAATAGAGAGAGTCTAACCCTTGTAAAGTGCGTGTGACTACGGGAACCCCAATCACCGGTAAGGGAGTTAAAGATGCCACCATCCCGGGTAAATGGGCAGCCCCGCCGGCTCCAGCGATAATCACTTTTATTCCCCTTAAATGAGCGTTTTTGCCGTATTCAAACATTTTTTCGGGGGTACGATGGGCCGAGACAATGGCGACTTCGTGGCTAATCTGAAAAACCTCTAAAACTGCGATCGCTTCTTTCATGGTGGGTAAGTCGGAATCACTGCCCATAATTACACCCACTAGGGGCGCTGCTGTCACCATAGTTGCTAGAAAATAATATTTCCCCTAAATTGTATCGGGATCGATGCCTAATTCTCGCAATTTTTGGGCTAATTTTTCCTTAGCTTGTCGTTCCCTTTCTTTTTCTAAAAGAGCCTGTTCTTTTGCCTGTCTTTGCTGTAATTCCGCTTCTTGAGGAGTGGGGACTAATTGACCATCGGCGGTAAAATAACGCAGTTTCTGGTCAAATATCCCTAAATATAATCCTAACTGTTCACTCCAGAGATAACCCAGTTCATTGGGAGAAATGGCTTGATATTGTCCCTCAATTAATCTAAATCCTTGCAATTCTAAAGTATTAGGATCGAACCAAAAATAATTAGGAGTGCGAAAGGTATTTTGATAGAGAGTTTTCTTGTTCTTGCGGTCAATATTGGCCGTAGAATCGGAGAGAATCTCGACAATTATATCGGGATATTTACCCTGTTCTCCCCAGACTACCCAACTTTTGCGGGGACGTTTTTCGGTATCTAAAACCACAAAAAAATCGGGAC
>NZ_JADEXI010000215.1:0-7086 GCF_015207185.1 Microcystis sp. LEGE 08355
GTCTAAAAGTCTTACCCAACAAGGTTTTTAGATTGATTCAACCAGCCCTAGACAATTTATGAGAACGAACAAAGGAAATTCTAAGTCCCCCCGACCGTTGCGAGTGCCGAGAGGTCGCCGGGACGACCGCCGCCATACCCCCAAGGTAAACCGGACAGGTCTCTATCAACGTGCGATCCGAGAGTCCTTCCTTAAACTCGACCCGCGCATCGCCGTGCGTAACCCAGTCATGTTCGTGGTCTGGTTGGGAACGATCGTCACGGCCTTGGTCACGATCGACCCGAATCTATTCGGCACAATCGCCGCAGACAGCGGACAACAACGGCTACTTAACGGCATCATCACCCTGATCCTCTTCTCCACGGTGCTGTTCGCCAACTTCGCCGAGGCGATCGCCGAGGGACGGGGAAAAGCCCAGGCCGATGCCCTGCGCTCCACCCGCAGCGACACAACCGCCCGAAAAATCCTGGCCGACGGCTCGATCGAGTCGGTCAGTTCCACGGCCTTGGGTCGGGGCGATCGGGTAAAACTGGTGGCCGGGGACGTGATTCCCGCCGACGGGGAAGTGATCGAGGGAATCGGTTCGGTGGATGAATCGGCGATCACCGGAGAATCGGCCCCGGTCCTCAAACAACCCGGCACCGACATCGCCAGTTCCGTCACCGGCGGTACGCGGCTTCTCTCGGACGAGTTGACAGTGCGGATCACCCAAGATCCCGGCCAGGGTTTTATCGATCGCATGATCTCCCTTGTGGAAGGGGCCGAGCGAACAAAAACCCCCAACGAGATCGCGCTGACGGTACTTCTAGCCGTGTTAACCCAAGTCTTTTTAATTGTCGTGGCCACGATTCCGCCGATCGGGAACTATATCGCTGGTTTCCTGGAAACGAGCCTCGGGCCGGCGGTTGCGAATACCTTTCGGGCCGGTTCCAGTATCGCCATCTTGATCTCCCTCCTCGTCGCTCTCATTCCCACGACGATCGGTGGTTTATTGAGCGCGATCGGCATCGCTGGGATGGATCGTGTGGCTCAGTTCAACGTCATCGCCACCTCTGGGCGTGCGGTGGAAGCCTGCGGTGACGTAAATACCCTCCTTCTCGACAAAACGGGAACGATCACCCTCGGAAACCGGCTGGCTGACGAATTTATCCCGGCCAACGGTCATAACCTGGAGGAATTAGCCCAGGTCTGTCTAGCGGCCAGCCTTTTCGACGAAACCCCGGAAGGACGCTCGATCGTTGCCTTAGCCCGGAATTTGGGCGCAAACCTCCCCCTCGATGGCCAACCCGGCGAGGCAATCCCATTCTCGGCTCGTACCCGCATGAGCGGCACCGATAGGGACGGCGAGGAATACCGTAAGGGGGCCGTAGAAGCGATTAAAGGTTTCGTCCGTTCTAGGGGTGGTTCCGTTCCCGCCAGCCTCGATCAGGCCCAGGAAAGGGTTTCCCGTTTGGGGGGAACTCCCCTGGCCGTCTGTCGGGGTAACGATATCTACGGGGTGATCTATCTCAAAGATATAGTGAAACCGGGATTAAAAGAGCGTTTCGACCAATTACGGCGCATGGGGGTGAGAACGATCATGCTCACCGGCGACAACCAGATCACGGCCTCGGTGATCGCGGCAGAGGCGGGGGTGGATGATTTTATCGCCGAGGCCACCCCGGAAGATAAGATCGAGGTGATCCGTCGCGAGCAATCCCAGGGCAAGTTAGTTGCCATGACGGGGGACGGCACTAACGACGCACCGGCACTGGCCCAGGCTAATGTCGGTGTGGCGATGAACTCCGGAACCCAAGCGGCGAAGGAGGCGGCCAATATGGTGGATCTCGATTCCGACCCGACCAAGCTGATCGATTTAGTGACCATCGGCAAACAGTTACTCATTACCCGCGGCGCCCTGACCACGTTTTCGGTAGCTAACGATATCGCCAAGTATTTCGCCATTATCCCGACGATTTTCGCCGCCGCCGGGATCGGTGCTTTAAACATTATGGGTTTGAAAAGCGCTCAATCGGCGATCGTCTCGGCCCTGATCTACAATGCCCTGATTATCCCCGTTTTGATTCCCCTGGCACTTAAAGGCGTTCAATTTCGCCCGCTCACTGCTGACCAACTATTGCGGCGCAATATCCTCATCTACGGCGTGGGAGGCATGATTGCGCCGTTTATTGCTATTAAGATTATTGATGAGATAATTTCAGCGATCGGGTTGAGGTAATGGGAAAATCGGCAATATTTAAGCCTAGTTTATTCGGATTGAAGCACTCGAATCGGGATTTTACCCAAAAAGAAACATGGGGGAAAAATCAATTTAACTCCTCATTTCCAGCTTCTTTGTGCGCTTACTTGGATTGGAAAGGACTGAAAAATGTATATCTGAAACTTGATGAAAATTTAAAAATTCAACCGGCGGAGTTAAGTACACAAGAGTTATACGGTCTAGCTCCCGATTCCGATAATTTATTTTATGCTTTCGAGAGTCAATTTACGCCGTATAATCAATTTGTAATCGGTAGTTTGCCTAGAGTCGATCTAGTAACCCAGAGAATAGATAACGGTAATTGTCTTCGAGGTCTCGAAATTAAATTAACCGCTTTACCAGACAATACAACTTGTGATTTAGAAGATATTCGTTATGGATGTGAAATAGTGGTTAGACCAGATACCATTGTGTATCTCGCCTGTAGTATAATTAATCACATTAGGCAAAATATACAAAAATTGCAGGAGATTATCGGTAGTGATTTCGATTCTATTCAAGACTGGACAGAACCGAGAGAGGTAATGCCTTATTTACTATCAATAGTTGGCGTTATTGACCGACTATCGCTTGATTTATTGCCCTATCAACAACCATTTTTAATACAGCCTATCTGGAAAACGGAAGGCAAATCTTCAAAATTGGCAGAGCAATGTTTAGATGTGTTCGTTTGGAGCGATCTAGCTTTCACTCGGCTATTCGTAGATCTGACTAAATTTGAAGCGAGAATAGAAAAAAGTATTTCCAGACAAATACGTTCTGCGATATGGCTGTTCAAAATGCTTGACGATTTCAGCAAACAGGGGCGCATCAATCATAGAAAAATAATCGATCAACTTTCGTACAATACAAAAAACGATAAGGCGTTTGCATTAAGCGGCAAAATTACCAACCGGTATATGCGTTCAGAAATTTTGCAGCGACCCAGAATTAACAAATCAGAAATAAGAGAAATTATTTTAGGAGGTGGACAAAATTTATTGAGTCCTGAAAGGCGATTTGATGCTATTATTTATAATTCACCCGATTTGTTTAATTTAGAGGAGGGAGCAAAATGATCACAATCGATTTATTCGCTGGTTGTGGTGGTTTATCTTTAGGTTTCCAGAAAGCGGGGTTTACTATTGTGGCTGCATTTGATAATTGGATACCTGCTATAGATGTCTATAGCAATAACTTTAGTCATCCGATATTTAATGTCGATTTGTCTAGAGAATCTAATCAAGAAATATTGGCTCAATATAATCCTGAGATTATTGTCGGCAGCCCCCCTTGTCAAGACTTTTCCAGTGCTGGTAAGAGAGACGAGGGTTTAGGACGAGCGAATCTAACGCTCACATTCGCTGAAATTGTAACTAGAGTAAGTCCCCAATGGTTCGTTATGGAAAATGTGGATAGAATTGAGAAAAGTAAAATACTCACTCAGGCAAAACAAATTTTTAAAAGTCATGGTTATGGTTTAACTGGAAAAGTTATTAATTCTTGTTACTGCGGAGTTCCTCAAACTAGAAAAAGATATTTTCTGATCGGTAAAATGAACGAAGAAGATGATTTTTTGATCGATGAAATTAATGAAAATCTATCAAGTCAACCTCTGACTGTATTTGACTATATGGGCAAAGAATTAGATATAGAATACTATTATAGACATCCTAGAAGCTATCAAAGAAGGGCGATATTCAGTATTTATGAACCTAGCCCTACTATTCGAGGAGTAAATCGACCAGTTCCCAAAACCTATCGACAACATCCCGGTGATGCTTGTCATCTCAAGGAAAAATTAAGACCGCTAACAACGAGGGAGCGAAGCTATATTCAAACTTTTCCTAAAGACTTTATTTTTACAGGAACAAAATCTAATCTAGAACAAATGATTGGCAATGCGGTTCCTGTTAATTTGGCTAGATATGTAGGCCAATGTATTCTTAACTATGAATTGAAAAAGGGGAACAAGACAACCTATCGACAACTACAGCTATTTTCTTGATTTACTGGCAAAAACAAATCTCCAAAAAACTCTAATTCTTATGAAAGCATCCCTTAGAAAATACCGATTTTTCTGGTATATTTTCTTAAATTTCTGTCTAACAATTCTTTTCTCCTCCATCGTTCAAGCTTCTACGGGAAGCACTATAAATAGGGGGCAATCCTTCGCATTAACCCTTTTAGGATTAGTCGCTTTTGCTTTATTTATCTATCTATTCTTTGTCATCTTTGTACCGGAGAGGTTTTAAGAGATTTCTGGCATAATTAATTTTTGAGAGTTCAAAAATGGGAAAAAGCAGAAAATCTCTAAATAGACTCTTTAATTGATTGTGGTTTATTCCTAATCCTCCTGACTCCTGACTACTGGCTCCTGACTCCTAACTCCACCAACAAACTTTTTCAGTAAACCCTAATTATGAGTTTTGCACGCGAGGCCGGTAGAGCCATCCGTTCTACCCTAGTTCTCTGGGTGATCACTGCGCTGATCTATCCTTTCTCGATGATCGCCATCGGTCAAATTCTTTTTCCCTGGCAAGCGAACGGGAGTTTGATCACCAATAATCAAGGTCAAGTGGTGGGTTCGGCTCTAATTGGGCAACCTTTCACCAGCGATCGCTATTTCAATAGTCGTCCGAGTACCACCGCCTACAGTACGGCCGATCCGAAAAACGATCCTAACAAGATCCTGCAAACCGGAATTTCGGGAGCGAGTAACCTAGCTCCCAGTAACCCCCTGTTGATCGAGCGAATTAAAGGAAAACCCGATACCGATCTGGCAAAAGCTATAAAGGGGGAGATTCCCCGATTAGAGAAGACGGGAATTAAACCCACCGCGGATCTAGTATATACCTCTGGATCGAGTCTCGATCCCCATATCACCCCAGAGGCCGCCAGAGCGCAGATCGAGCGGGTGGCGCGAGTGCGGGGATTACCGCCGAATCAAGTAGAGATCCTGATTACCAAAAATACCGACGAGCGCTTTCTCGGCATCTTTGGCGAACCGGGGGTTAACGTGCTGAAACTGAATCTGGCTCTAGATGCGATCGCAAATACCCGATAGGGCCTCTGATACTAAATCCTGTTTAAAAGGTATAGGAAAGTGGGAAGAGAGAGTTTGCCTTTAAAAACCCCAACTTAGTAGATTTACAAACATGGAGTACAGCCGCTAAAAAACTAACTGGGAGAGGATTTTTTACCTGATCTTACCTTGAGATTCACATTGAAAACCTTGATCGCGCCAAGCTTCTAAATCAACGGAATTTAAGGGAATGACTTGCCAACAGGGGGGAGAGATTAATTGTCCGACAAAAGCCCAAATTATACTTCTAGTCACATCTAACCCAGTTTTTAGCTTTGATTCGTGATTACCCGGAATACCAATTTCTCGGACTGCATCGATTTCTACTGCTATACCGTGGGATTGCAAGTGAATTGCTGCTAACCATTGAGCGCGAGGTAAATGAGTCGGAGAGGTGACAACTTTTACTTTATGTACTCCCCATTGTTTTAAAATTGGCACAGCAAAGAAAAAATTGCCGAAGGTAGAATTAGCACACTTTTCTAACCAGACGTTAGTTTTTGGCGCTTTTGCCCGTTCAAATAGTAATAAAATACAGGGGTCTTTCGAGCCTTCGGAAATCAAAATCGGTATATTGGGGTATTGCTGGGCCAGATTAGCTGCATAAATTTCCCGACGAATGCTGCCCCCCAAAACTAAGATGGCATCAACGGGTTTTTGTTGATTAATTGGCAAGCGGACGGCTAAATTAATCGCTAGATTAAGGATAATAAACCCAAAAACCGCAATCAGAGTTAGTTTTAACCATCTTTGCCCATGCCGGTGTTGACGCGCAAAATTTTTCGTTTTTTTCCCCATTGTTTAGAGATGGTGTAACAATTGTGCTTTGATAATTTTTTCTGCGGGGTTGAGTTTGACTAATTGTGAACCTGTCCCGTCTTTACCCGTAACTGTCACAGTTTCCACCTCTAAGGGTAGTTTTCGATTCTGATTGGTACTTAATAACACTATACTCCCCGCCCGCGCCGCTACCATAGCCGCTAAACTATCCTGTTTGTTAACGAATTGTAAAGCAGGTGAACCAAGATCGCCTAATTGTGATAGACGTAAATTCTCGATCGCCAGTCTTTTCCCGTAACCCAATCCCGAAATCAGCAGCAGATTTTCCCGATGAGGGAGAGAAACACAACCAGCTAGATGTTCCCCGTAGCGCAATCGCAAAATTGCCAAACCCTGGGCAGATTTACCCATAATTGGCAATAATTCCTCGCGCACGGGATAACGCAACACCCGACCGCTACTGGTGGCGATCGCTAAGTCCAGGCCCTCGTGAGTAAAAATAGCACCATATAGGCGATCGTCTTCTTTCAATTTCATCAGGGACAAACCCCGACTACCAACCCCCTCTAATTCATTGATGGGAAGTCGCTTTATTCGACCCTGTTGACTCAGTAAAAGCAATTCTTGATTTTTTTGAGGTTCTGTCAAGAAAAATTGATTTAACACCGCTTCTGACTCTTTTTGGGCGGTTTTGGTCAGCAGACTGGAGATTAACACCGGTTGATTCGCTTGCGGGGGGACTTCCCGGATAGCAATCGGGTAAGCTTTGGCATTATCGAGGATAACTAGGAAATTTTCCCGTTTTTCGATCGCCTGTTGATAGATAATTAAACCCCGGTCCGGCGCTCGCTCTTCCGGTGTCGTCCAACTAATTTTATCTTCGGCATCAAGCAATAAAATCGCATTTTCTGGGGGTTCTTGGGGCGTAAATAGGCTTAAACTCGGTGCATTCTCACTCTCAGATTTTTTCTTAACTTTATTC
>NZ_JADEXI010000216.1:0-7052 GCF_015207185.1 Microcystis sp. LEGE 08355
CAATAGTAATGACCCTAATTTAATTAAAATTAACTTAACAGACTTAGCTGCAGTTAGAGAACTTTTTCAACAGATTAAACCCGACGCAGTAATTCATGCGGCTGCCCAATCAAAACCGAATCTCTGTCAAGAATTTCCCCAAGCATCCGAGGCAATTAATCTGACAGCTTCTCTAGAAATTGCCCGTTTGTGTAGTCAATATCAAATACCGCTAGTTTTTACCTCTACCGATTTGGTTTTTGATGGTAAAAATGCCCCCTATTCCGAAAATGATCCTGTTTCTCCAGTCAGTATCTATGGTGAGCAAAAAGTAGCGGCGGAAAAGGGTATTTTAGCAATATATCCTCGGGCGGCTATTTGTCGAATGCCTTTGATGTTTGGTTCCCCTTCTCCCAGCGCTAATAGTTTTCTGCAACCCTTTTTAAAAACCCTCCAAGAGGGAAAAGAATTATCTCTATTTACCGATGAATATCGTACGGCTGTTGGGGTTAATAGTGCGGTGAATGGTTTACTTTTGGCATTAGAAAAAGTGCAAGGGATTATTCATCTGGGGGGTAAAGAAAGAGTTTCTCGTTATCAATTTGGTTTACTAATGGCGGCAGTTTTTAACCTTCCCAAAGAACAAATAAAACCCTGTTTACAGTGCGATGTTCCCATGAGTGCGCCCCGTCCGCAGGATGTTTCTCTTGATAGTTCTCTTGCTTTTTCTTTAGGTTATCAACCATTAAGTATTAAAACCGAATTAGAGGCAATTAGAGATGAAATTATCTGAACAAAAGCGGACTATATTAATTATCTTGCTCCTGTTTTTAACCGCTATTCTCATGGCCAATTATTTCGAGGTAGGGATGACAGGAGTGTTAGCTTTTTTTGTTGCCTATCTTTCCAAAGGATTGCGAAAAGTTAAGTAAAAAAATATTTTTTCAATCAACAATCTCGAATTCTATTGACTGCTCTTGGGCAAAATTATAGGTAAAATGATCGATAATATTAGTATCGCTCAATTCAAGATTATAAAAATCAATTGTCGGTTGATCAAAAAGTGGGCCAGCGTGCCAAGTTCCCACCTCTAATTTAATAAAACAGTCCCCAGGGATGCGAAAAACCTTTAATTTTTCTAAATCCGGTTGAGGATGAGGACTAGGAGAGGCCACTCCTAAAAACCACTCTTGTCCCCCCAAAGAACCAAGACATTGGGTACATTGACTATGACGAGTAATTCGCTTAAATTTACGTCCGCGAGTCTGTAAACGCATAATATAAAAACGTGGCACACCGTTTTTTAAATGCAGTTGTGCATCGCTTTCATCAAACGGTTTTCCATCATGACTAGGGGTTATTAATTGACCGTAGGGACGGAAACTCTCGGCAGTAATTAGTTGCGCTGACAGGGGACGAACGGTAATCGAATTACTCATAAAAATTACTGCTGACTAACAGTTATAGCTGTACCATCTCGGAGAGAAAGAATATTATTAATAGCAATTCTTTCCCCAGCATTTACTCCAGAAATAACCTGATAAGCTTGCCCTTGAATCGTGCCGACTTGAATTGGTTTTTGTCTGACAATTAAACGCTCCTTGGCATTTTCTTGACCTTCTTTAGCCTTTTCTTTTTCGGCCACAAAAACAAAATTCTGCGCCCCGATGCTAGTCACTGCCGTGGTGGGAATTAATACCCCCGGTTTTTGATCCCAAATTACCCGCGCCCGCACATATTGGTTATTGCGAAGACTGCCATCATTAGTAAAGGCAAATTTGACTAAAACCGACTGGGTAGCTTGGGAAACGGTGGGGGAAATAAAAGTTACTTGACCGCGAACCCCCGGGCTGCCATCAGGATTAATAATTTCCACGGGCAACCCGACACGCAGACGCGGTTGTAATTCCACGGGAATCTGCACATTTAGTTCCAAAGTTTTATTATTAGTCAACGAGGTTAATTCTTCACCCAGGGAGATAATATCGCCGACTTTTCTTTGATTAAAATCGCCGACAAAACCATCAATCGGGGCGGTAATGGTGTTAAAAACTAAATTCTGGCGCGTGGCCCCTAATTGCCCCTCAGCGCTGGCTACTGCCGCTTGACGACTGTTCACTGTTGCCGCTGCCGCCGCCACCTGTTGCCGTGAGGCTAATTCGTTTTGAATGGCGATATTTAATGCTTCTTTGTTTGCCTGTAAAGTAGCTCTAGCCGCCGTCACCTGTTGACGGGCCGCATCACGATTTTTAGACTGGGCCTCTACTTCTGCCCTGGTGGCCTGAATGTCGCGCCGGCGATTATCTAAGTCCTGTTGGGGCTGTGCGCCTTGTTTGACCAGAAATTCGGCTCTTTTTAGGTCTTTTTCCGCTAAATCTAAATTAGCTCTCGCTCTCTGTAAATCGGCTTCGGCGGCGCTCAACGTGGCGATCTGACTTTTAACATTGGCTTCGGCATTGGCCACATTTGCCCGATTCTGGGCAATTTGGGCTTTATTTGCCGCCGCTTGCGCTTGTCTTTGCCTTAAATCTGCCTCAGACCCATTGAGGTTTGCTTTGGCCGAATTTACCTGGCCGATACTGGCGTTTACCTGTTGCTGTTGTTGTTCGGGATCCAATTCGGCGATTTTTTGTCCCTGAATTACCTGATCGCCAGATTTAACAAAAATAGACCGAATCCGACCAGTAATCTGAGGGGAGACCCTAACACGCTCTTGGGCGAGCAAAGTACCCACAAATTCGCTACTTTGCACTAATTTGTCGGTGCCGAGGGTTTGCAGTTTGACGGGAACAGCCGCCGGTCCGGTGGCCTGGGGGGTTTGGGTGGCGCAACCGGTGACAATTAGGGAAACGGCGATCGACGAACCGATCGCTCTCGATACGTTAACGGATCGTTTAATCATTGTTAAATTTAGGGGTTTTTAGCGGAAAAAGTGCTAGTAAATCGGAAAAAGAAGAGGAAGATGAGGAGAGAAGCTTTTCCTTAAATTTTATTCTACAGAATTGATCAGCGTGATTATTAAACTTCTGGCATAATTAATTTTTGAGGGTTCAAAAACGGCAAAAATAAGGATTAAATGGCATAAAATCCGTAAATAGACCATTTAATTGATTATTATTCATTCTTAATTCTCCTGACTACTGACTACTGACTACTGACTCCTAACCCTAACAACAATTTTTGATTTTTACAAGAGGTCTATTGTTTGCTTTGCCCTAAGCTAACAATATTACAGGTAACTAATCTTTGGGCGAGGGTGGTGTATTCTAGACGACCACCGGCGATCTGATATTCGTCCCGGGGCGCCGGTAGATGACCAACGGGTGCATTGAGGGTATAGTTAAGATTTTCTTTAAAAATAATCCAATCACCATCTTTACGCCAACCGATGCGATCGCCAAAAGTTTGAAAATTTTCGATCGCCACTAAGCGCCCCGGTCGATTACCTGTCTCAATAAAAATGCGAAATTGGGTACTGAAACTAAAACGTCCCCCAGAAGCTTCTTTCCAGAGTTGATCCATCTTTTGCAGATCCCAACAGGCCAATTTTTGCAGGTCTTCCATGGTAAACCAGCCCTGTAATTCCCGTCCGGTCGCTTTCAGCATTAAATTACGGGTTTCATCGTTAGCTTGTCGCCAATTTTGTTGAGCGAGGAAATTTTTCAGGCGAGTGTAATTAATGCCCGTGGTCGGTGATACCATTTCCCCAGAGGTGGCAGTCTGGGCAACGATCGCCGGCAAGGGATTGAGAAATAAAGCGATCGCGAGAGTGATCTGACAGAAGGAAAAATTAATTCTCATAAACCCTATTTATTAAGCTGATGCAAAGAAATCCTACAATAGCATAGACGAAATTTGCCGTTTTTACCGCCTCCTTAACTCCTATGGCTTTCACTTGGATCCGACACCACATTTTGGGATTGCAAGACTGGCAACCGGAAGAATACCAAACCCTGCTACAAACGGCCTCTAGTTTTCGTGAAGTTCTTTCCCGACGTACCAAGAAAGTGCCGGCCCTACAGGGACAAGTGGTGACAAATCTTTTTTTTGAACCTTCCACCCGCACCCGTAGTAGTTTTGAACTAGCGGCGAAACGTCTCTCGGCCGATGTTCTCAATTTTGCCCCGGGTAGTTCCAGTTTGACTAAGGGGGAAACTATTCTCGATACCGCTTTAACCTATGTGGCCATGGGTACGGATATCTTTGTTATCCGACATCAACAGTCGGGGGTTCCCGATTTAATTGCCGCAGAAATGGATCGTTTGCAGTCGGGGGTCAGTATTCTTAATGCTGGGGACGGTCAACACGAACACCCCTCCCAGGGACTTTTAGACCTGTTTACGATCTGTTGTCTGTTAGATGAAGAAAATCCCCGTTTAGAACTGTTAGAGGGCAAAAAAATCGCTATTGTCGGGGATATACTCCATTCTCGTGTCGCTCGTTCCAATATCTGGAGTTTAACCACGGCTGGGGCGGAAGTACATTTGTCCGCACCCCCCACCCTACTGCCGAAATATTTTGGGGAATTGTGCGATCGCCTATTTCTCCACTGGGATTTAGAACCAGCTTTAGAAAAGGCCGATTTTGTGATGACCCTGCGACTGCAAAAAGAACGAATGACTGCCAATCTTTTGCCCAGTTTACGCGAATATCATCAAAGTTTTGGCATTACTCGTCCTCGTTTGCAATCCTGTCAACCGGGGGTGAAGGTACTTCATCCGGGTCCTGTGAATCGGGGAGTGGAAATTAGTTCCGATTTAATGGACGATCCCGATTTTAGTCTGATTTCCCAACAAGTTACCAGTGGTGTCGCTGTCAGAATGGCTTTGTTATACCTCATCGGTAATCTTCGCAGCGACCGGTAAGTAGTCGTGCAAAATTAATTTCCTAGTCGAGACTCCGAGACTCCGAGACTCCGAGACGGGATACAGGAGACTCCGAGACTCCGAGACGGGATACAGCTATTAGGGATCGGATTTGAGTTTTCAGTTCACTGTTTACTCACATCAGCAAAAGGCTGACGGCTGAGAGCTTAGATGTGTAATTAATTTTGCTTAGGTACTTAAAAGCTTCTCAGGGATTTGCTCTTTTAGTCTGGTTTCATTGAAACAATCCTAAAGTTTCTATCAAGGTAAATATCATACTTTCTTCCTCCCTCACACACAGCATCTTCTGCTTCAAATAGGTTAGTCTCAACATCAAATTTCATCGCTTTAGGATTCCTACAACCCTGTTTTAGCAAAGCATCAGTCAACCGTGATTTCTCTTCTGGAGTCAAAGCTCGATAATCACTACTATTAGCTTGACCTGCATAGATTGACATCCCCATAATACTAAGGGATAGTAAGCTTATGATCGATTTGGTCTTCATTTTTTCAATTTCCTGAATACAATAAAAACATCATGGCAAGGGTTTTAAACCCAAATTTTCGGTAATTAGTTCGGCACGATTACCGATCAACTTTATCTTAGGGGAAGCATACTTGGATGGCAATAAGTATAAATACTCAAGCTATCCCTAGGGCTTTTCTAGAAACTTTGACCAGTAGCGGATTCCGTTCTTTAACCCTCTTGCATAATTAATTTTTCATGGTTCAAAAACGGCAAAAATAAGGATTAAATGGCATAAAATCTGTAAATAGACCATTTAATTGATTAATGCTCATTTTTAATTCTCCTGACTACTGACTACTGGCTAATGACTCCTAACCCTAACAACGATTTTTGATTTCTGCAAGGGGTCTTTTTTAAACTATCCCTTTTTTGCATCTTCCAGGTCATGATAATGCTGATAAGCGCCGATTTCGGGGTTAAAGGGGGCGATTTCTTCAGTTACAGTTAATCCCAAACCTTCTAACATTGCTTGTAGGACAGAATCGGGGGCCAGACGCAGATAATCGGGATTAATTTCTAGGGCTACATGACGATTACCGAGGTGATAGGCCGCTTTGAGGAGTAAATCGGTTGAAGGGGCGGTAATAGTGATAACTGGTTCGGGTTTAGCGATAATTTGAACAATTTCGCCGTTTTCTCCCCGTAGGAAATCGCGATCCTGTAGAATGGTGCCGCGGGGTAAACGAAAACAGAGGGAAAAACCTTCGGGACTGTCGAGACGATAACGGCTGCGGGTGCGTTCTTCGGCCGTAAGTAGAAGGCTAAAAACTACCGTTTCTGGGGGGGGTGGACTAGCGGTATGACGGGGGGGTAAGCGCTCGGTAAAAGTTAACATGGTAGTGGTCAATGGGAAAAAACATTCTTATTGTAGCCCTGACTCCAGCTTGACCCGAAAAACTGAGGAACTTTTTCTATTTATTCTCCCGTTGCAGACGAATCATCTCATTTTGTACCCGTCGTCTCAAGTTATCATCGCTACTAATCCGGTTAGTAATGGTGTTAAACTGAGAGGCAGTTAGACCACTATCTTGGACAATCTTTTTTGAGTTATTACAATAATCTACGGCAATTCTTTGGGCATCAGCTGGAAGATTATTAAAGCTTTCCCGTTGGTTACAGGTAATTGCCGGGGGACTTTTGCCTAAAATTCGCAAAATTTCCTGATAAGCTTGTTTTCTTTGGGTTTCGATCAACAAAACTGCGGTTGCATAACGTTTAATTTGGTCAGCCGTAAAATCTTGAGTATAAGCGGAAGACCGGAAACTAACTACCTCCGTCGTCCAAGAAAATTCGGGAATCACACCGCCAAGAATGGCGATTACTGCCAAAAAAGTCACAATAAAAGAACGTCTTAAGCTTTGACCTAGATCGGCTAGGGGATAGCAGTAAATCACCATGCGAGTTTGTCGCTGAATAGATAATGATAGCAAACTTTCCAGTTAAATCCTGCTTTTTTGAATATTTTTAACGATCATAAGTTCCAATTTTAGCCAATATCTCCTGGTCCCGAACCTTAATTTTTGGGCAGAAATTGCTTTGGTAAACTTTTTTAACGTTTTTGGGGGCAAAATTAGTTAAAAATCTGGGAGAGAACCGATGAACGATTTTTGGGAAGTTAGGATGCCTATCGCTTTTAGAGAATATTTATCGGCAATTTGGTCAGCTAATCTCTTTTTATT
>NZ_JADEXI010000217.1:0-7051 GCF_015207185.1 Microcystis sp. LEGE 08355
CAGTATAACCAACAACTGCAAATAATTATCAATAACCTGAAGAAAAAAAAGTTGTCCGGTAGCGGCGATCGGCTAAAATCTTGCTTGTCCGCTTTGCCGACAGGAATCGCTACCGCCTACAATTGTCAAAGGGATAAAAATGGAGATAAAAAGATTTATTGACGAAAATTATGGATAAAAAAGCTCAAAAAACCGATAATTCAGCAGTTCTCTATTTTGATGGTGGTTCTCGCGGCAATCCGGGGAGAGCAGCCGGTGCAGCGGTAATAGTTTTAGCCGAGGGCAATTCCTTGACTACGACTAGATATATGGAGATAGCCACTAATAACGAGGCTGAATACACGGGATTGATTATTGGATTGGAAAAAGCCCAAGAATTAGGCTTAAAAAGCCTAGAAATTCGTGGAGACAGTCAATTAGTCATCAATCAAGTTAAGGGAGACTGGAAGGTAAAAAGCGATAGTTTACGTCCCTTTTATCAGCGTGCTTGTCAATTAGTTGCCCGATTCGATCGCATTAGCTGGCGCTGGATTGAACGAGCTAAAAATAGTGTGGCTGACGCTGCTGCTAATCATTGTCTGGATGCAGCGAAAAAATCGCCAGAAAAACCGAAGGAAGGCGAAACTAATCTCAATATTCTGCTCCAATCCCTGAAACCAGTCCTAAATACCGAAGAATTCGTTTTTTCTTCCCTAACAGCAACAGGACTAGAACAGCTACAATTAACTCCTATCTGCCAATTTCAGGAAGAGGAAGGCATAACGGTGATTATTCCCCGTCAGCAAGCCGATCGCCAGAATTTGCAGTACAAATATATTTATAGACAAATTACTCTTTCTGTGCATTCTAGTTTAGCGGCGGTGGGATTTTTAGCGGTAATTAGCGAGAAACTGGCCGCAGCAGCAATTAGCGTCAATGTCATTTCTGGTTATTATCACGATCATTTATTTATCCCTAGGGATAGGGTGACAGAAGCGATGGCTATTCTCGAAGAAATTAGCCGCTCATAACAGTTATCAGTTATCAGTTATCAGTTATCAGTTAGCAGATGTGAGTTTTCAATTCACTCATTACTGTTTACTGTTTACTGTTCACTGAAAAAACAGGATTTATGATTATTTGCTCTCCTCTGAGGAATTTTTCACCGTTTCTTCTAGGATAACTACCGGTTCTTTTTCCCGCTGCTGCGAGCGGATGATATCGATGGTACTTTTCAGCACACTAGCGATGGGAACTGCTATCAATAAACCGAGAATTCCTGCTACTTTGCCACCGATAAAAAGAGATAGAATAATCCAGACGGGGTTAAGTCCGATCATACCTCCCATTAACCGAGGGGCGATGACATTATCATTAATTTGACCGACAATAATAGTCAGGGTCAAAACTTTTAACCCTAACCAAAAATCTTGAAACATCAGTAGGGTACTAATGCCAATAATGGTGAAGGCACTGGCAAAAGGAATTAATGTAGTTAGACCGATCGCCACCCCGAATAATAGGGCATAATCGACCTTGAGAATCACAAAAACAAAAATTTGAGCAAGGCTGAGAATTCCCGCTAAAATGGTTTGACCAGCAAAATAGGTTTCAAAAGTTTGACGAATAATCGTTCTTAATTTGAGATTCCATGGGGACGGAATCCAGCTTAAAATTCCCTCCCAAATTTGTTCGCCATAGAGAACCAGAAAGACAGTTAGAACCAGAACAAAGAGAATGTTTAGGATACTGTTGATAGTTCCCAGCACAAAGCTCAGTAATTGAGTGCTAAGAGTTTGTAAAACATTGGTTAGTCGTTCCGATAACTGGGTGATTGATTGCTCGATATAAATCGCATATTTCTGAGTTTTATCCCACTTTTCTAAATTTTGTATCTGTTCGGTTCCCGACTCGATCCACTGGGGTAAACTATTGATTAAACTGCTTAATTGCTCGACAATCTGGGGAATTAAAATTAAACCTAAAACGCTCAAAATTAATAGGGCAATTAAAAAGACAATAGCGATCGAACCACTGCGATTAACCCCGCGTCTTTGCAGCAGTTTGATGGGAACATCTAGGACAAAAGCTAGTAAACTAGCAGTGACAAAAATACTAACTAAGGGTTCTAGATAGCTAAATAATTGGAATAATAACCAACCATTGAGAAATAAGAGCGGAAAAACTAGACTTAGCCGCAACCAACGAGGTAGTTGCTTAAAAAGCTCTATCATTAGACCTCTTGTAAAAATCAAAAATTGTTGTTAGGGTTAGGAGTCAGTAGTCAGTAGTCAGTAGTCAGGAGAATTAAGAATGAATAATAATCAATTAAACGGTCTATTTACAGATTTTATGTAATTTAATCCTTGTTTTTGCCTTTTTTGAACCCTCAAAAATTAATTATGCAAGAGGTTTATTAATTTTGTCCTGAGAGAGTATCGATGTATGTAAAAAGAGAGTTTTCTAACCAGAAATCCTCTTTCAATCTACCATCTCCGTGCCACTTTTTTGGTTCCAGTAACCCTGAAACTCTTATCTTAACTGTATGGAGCTAAGCGGATTCGAACCGCTGACCCCCTCAATGCCATTGAGGTGCTCTACCAACTGAGCTATAGCCCCGCGAAGACCATTTTTGAATATAGCTTAAATAGAATCATTTTGTCAAGGGGGGGGCGAGAAAAAAATTTGTCACAGCCAAGGTGATCGCTAATTGACAAGAGTGAAACAATCGCCCCCATTTAGACAGGAGCCGAAATTTGGGTTAAATAGGTTAAACAGTGACCCATGAGGAAATAAACTACTAACATAGCCACTGCCGCTGCTGCCACCAAGGTTCCCGCCAGCATCAAGGAAAACTCTTGCCTGTCGAACGCTTGCTGCATCAGATGCAATGACCAAGCCACAAGACCGAGGTCAAAGATGAGAATCGGAACTAACATATTTTAAATTTTGTTAACTTTCTTCTATTCTAATACATAATTTTCCCGAGGGATAATCGGAGGGAAGTTAAAAACAGGGATTTTTTGCCGGTTGCTCGATCGCGGCTGTCAGCCGTCAGCCATTGGCTTTCAGTAACAGGTGTAAACCTTGCTCTTCTTGGTTTGCAGCCTGAAGAAATCCTTTTCCCGAAAAAGCGACTCAATCCCTAGATTAAGTTCTGCAAATCTTGCTCTCATTTTCCCGGCTAACGCACGGGTACTTGTTGATTTTGCAGATAATTTTTGACCTCAGCGATGGTTAATTGACCATAATGGAGCAAAGAAGCCAATAAAGCCGCTTCTGCCCGGCCTTCCGTCAATGCTTCGTAGATATGCTGACAATTACCCGCTCCTCCAGAGGCAATCACAGGAATCTCCACCCTTTCAGCGATCGCTTTTGTCAAGGCCAGATCGTAACCCGCTTGCGTGCCGTCGGCATCCATACTGGTAACTAACAACTCACCCGCCCCGCGTTTTTCCACTTCTTGGGCCCATAATAAAGCATCAATACCCGTATTTTCCCGTCCACCCCGAACATAAACCTCCCAACCAGGGTTATGCACATCCTTGCGTCGTCTAGCATCGATCGCCACCACAATACACTGTTTCCCAAAGCGATCGCTGGCTCGATCGAGCAATTTCGGCTCGCGCACGGCAGCCGAGTTAATGCTGACTTTATCGGCCCCGGCTCTTAACAAATTTTTAATATTTTCTAAGGATTGGATACCACCCCCCACGGTCAGAGGAATAAAAACCTGTTCCGCCGTGCGATAGACTACATCAATAATCGTGTCGCGATCTTCATGGGTAGCAGTAATATCAAGAAAAACCAACTCATCGGCTCCTGCCTGATTATACAAGCGAGCTAACTCCACGGGGTCGCCAGCATCCTGAAGATTGACAAAATTAACCCCTTTAACTACCCGACCTTTATTGACATCCAAACAAGGCAAAATCCGCTTCGCTAACATATCCTAGACTCTTGATTGTAACAATGGCCATCAAACGATCGCACAATTCCCCCCCGGCAGCCGAGGAAAATCTGCTCACTCCCAATCCCACTATAGAAGAAACGGAAAAAGCAGCAGCGGAGATTCGTCCCCAATCCCTAGAGGATTATATCGGTCAACAGGACTTAAAAGCTAATCTAAAAGTCACCATCGCCGCGGCCAAAGCTAGACAAGAAGCGATCGATCATTTGCTCTTCTACGGACCGCCGGGGTTAGGCAAAACCACCATGGCTTTAATTTTAGCGGCCCAGATGGGAGTAAATTGCCGCATTACTGCCGCCCCCGCTTTAGAGCGTCCCCGGGATATTACCGGCATCCTGATCAATCTTCAACCCCGGGATATTCTTTTTATCGACGAAATTCATCGACTGAATCGGGTGACGGAGGAGTTATTATACCCAGCGATGGAGGATTATCGCCTAGATGTGACGATTGGTAAGGGTCAAGCGGCGAAAATTCGCAGTATTTCTTTACCTCCCTTTACTTTAATCGGTGCTACTACCAAAGTTGGCTCTTTAACTGCGCCTTTACGCGATCGTTTTGGCATGATTCAACGTCTGCGTTTCTATACAGTTGAGGAATTGAGGGCAATTATTCTCAGAAGTGCTACTATTTTCAATATTCCCATTACCGAAGCGGGTGCGATCGAAATTGCCCGTCGCAGTCGGGGAACTCCACGCATTGCCAATCGTTTATTAAAACGAGTACGCGACTATGTGCAGGTGAAGGGAGAAACTATGATCACCCCCCAGTTAGCCGCTGAGGGATTAAATCAATTAAATGTGGATTCTATGGGTTTAGATTGGACCGATCGATTAGTATTAAAGACGATGATCGAACAGTTTCAAGGTAAACCCGTGGGATTGGAAGCAGTAGCAGCAGCCACGGGAGAAGATGCCAAAACGATTGAGGAGGTGTATGAGCCTTATTTATTACAAATAGGTTATCTTAATCGTACTCCCCGGGGTCGCGTAGTGACGTCAGCCGCCTACGAACATTTAGGTTTACTGGCGAAATTGCCGAAAAATAAGGATCGGAGTTTACCTTTGTTTGAGTTGTAGTTTTCTGGATAGGGTTGGCTGAATAAATGTGAAATATAGACGAGGTATGGGGTTTGGGGCTTTTTGGCGAAGCAGCTGCAAGATTTTCAAGCTAGTGGCTCAAAAACCTTACATCTTGATCGGCGATCGCGTCCTGTACGGGCGAAGCATTCGGACAATAACCTATCGCTGAAACCGTAGATTTTCTATCCGAATGCTTCGCCCCTACTTTTTGCCGCAAACCCTAGATAGGGCTGCTGAATAAATCTGAAAACCTTGTTAGATTAAGGCTTTTTCCTGGGGAAAATTCACACCCCACACCCCATACCCTGTCTCTAGAAACAACCTGTTCAGCCAACCCTAATTACCTGGGTTTCAGCTTATCTGTGTCTTTAAATACTTGGTCCACTGCGTCAAATCACACCAGTCTTTACATACAGGTCGTATGATCATGATCGTAGTAAGTTACATTGTTGACATTGCTTGCCGCTTCTAATCCAGACTGTATTGGGATTGGTCAAAGCTAATTGCACAATAGTGATCTTTTATAGTCAATATTTTTTAAGTCTGTTAGCGCCCTATGTCTGTCCTAAATAAAGAAAATCTTAAACTGGAAACTCTTACCCTGTTTCAAAAATACCAAAAAACGGGAGATAATAAGTTACGGGATCAAATTATGGAGTTAAACCTAGGATTAGTCAGAAGGGAAGCTCATCATTGGGTTAATCAATGTCGTGAAAATTACGAAGATTTAGTGCAGGTTGGCTGTATGGGGCTAATTCGGGCGATCAAGCGTTTTGACAGCAGCAAAGGTCATGCTTTTAGCTCCTTCGCCATTCCCTATATTCGCGGCGAAATTCAACACCATCTGCGCGATAAAGGTTATACAGTTCGTATTCCTCGTCGTTGGTTAGATTTAGGCAGACAAGCGACAAATGTGCGTCGGGATTTCCAGTCCCTCTACAATCGTCAACCCAATGATACGGAAATCTCCCGCGCTTTAAATATTTCCCTCGAAGAATGGCAAGAGGTAAAACTGGCTTTCCAAAACCGTGAACCTCTGAGTCTCGATGCGACGGCTAATAACGATGAAGATAATAATACTTGTTTAAAAGACATCGTTCCCGATCCCCGTTATCGCAGCTTTCAACTTTGTCAAGAGGATCGCATTCGTTTACAACAGGCAATGGCTCAATTAGAAGAGAAAACCCGTCATATTCTCGAATTTGTTTTCCTTAAAGATCTTACTCAACGGGAAACCGCCGAACAATTAGGCATTAGTGTTGTTACCGTCTCCCGTCGGGTGAAAAAGGGTTTAGAAATGCTCAAGGAAACCATGCTCCAAGAAGTATTTTAGCCTAATTATCGGTTTGATACGGCCGCAATAGCAAGTAATTCAAAACCCCAGCTAAATATTCATACTGCTCGATCGAATTATAGTATTGAGCAGAAATTCTCACAATTAATGATGCTTCTCCCCAGGGAATTATCGGCACTTCGATCTGATATTTTTCCCACAGTTGTCTAGATAAATCTTCTGCTGCCCAAGCATAACTAGGAATTAGAATTGAGGACATCGCTCCGATCATTGATTCTGGACAGGGATAATTGACCTCTAAGGCATGACAAAGCAAATTTCTGGCTTTTAAAACCAAATTACGATTCCTCGCCATCAGACCCAGTAAACCATCAATAGAAAGAGAATTTAAAAACTCGATCGCTTTTGGCACTGATAAATAAGCGCTGGGATCATCGGTTCCCATCCAAGCAAATTCTAACTGAAAACGGGAGCGATCTTGTCGAGGGGAATTCGCTCCATGGCTAATAGTTAAAGGTCGAATTATTGCCTGTTTATCCCCGCGCACATAGAGAAAAGCAGCCCCCTTGGGACTACATAACCACTTATGACAATTAGCAGTATAATAGGTGGGATTAATTTCTCTGATATTAAGGGGTAAAAAACCTAAAGCATGAGCGCCATCGATGAGAGTATCAATGCCCAGATTATTTAATTCTCGCACAATTTCTGCGATTGGCCAAATGA
>NZ_JADEXI010000218.1:0-7042 GCF_015207185.1 Microcystis sp. LEGE 08355
GCCTAAAACCGTGGCCAATCCCCGGGCGATCGCTTGTGATAATCCCCAAGCGCCGATAAAAGTTCCCGCAGTTTCGGCAGCGGTTAAATCTAACATTAAACTGGTAGCTCCAGCAGTAATCATTCCCGAAGCTAAACCGAAAAAGAGCAAGCTTGATTTTAATAAACTTTGGTCGGCAGAAAAGCCGGCAAAAATCAACAGAATAAAACAAATTGTTGCAAAAATACAGCCATATTTAGTGGTTTTTTGTTTACCGATGCGGGGAATGAGCATAAATCCCGTGGCAGCAATACCAAAAAGGGTTCCGGTTCCCCAAAAAGCGTTCAATTGGGTGGTTTGGGCGATACACATCCCAAAAACCTCGCCGCCAAAGGGTTCCATAATTGCATCCTGCATAAATAAACTCAAAGTCATCATCAGCAGAAAGGTGAAAAATAAACCGGTTTGCCGACTAGCGGTGAGAACTTGTAGGGCATCTTTAAAGGTAATTTGATCCTCTCTTTGCACAAGAGTGGACCGACTACTAAAACGAGAATATTTTTTTTCTACGCCAAAAGTCGCTAAAATACAGAGACCGAAAACGATAGCGGGCATAATCGTGAACACGGGGTTAATATTCGCCTGTAGTTGCGGAATATTGGCTATAGGGGCTGATTGAGTCGGATCATAGGTCAAAATATTTGTACCGCAGATATTGGGAGTATCCAGCAAACGAGAACTAACGATCGCCCCGACGACGATTCCCACCATCAGCATTGACCAAACTATAGCAACTAATTGCGATCGATTATCTTCATCGGACACATCCACCAAGAGGGCAGCAAAAGGGGTGGAACTGGCGCTTAAAGCTAGTCCGTAGAGGGCGAAAATTAAGGCTAAGAGGGCAATCCAAGCGTAGGAAATGGTATTCCATCCCGAAGTTTGAATACTAAGTCCCAATTGCCAAACTACCTGCAAAGCAATAAAAGCTAAAGCGGTAAAAATTGCCGCCCCAATCCAGACATAACCGCTGCGATGATGACCAAAAATAGTTTTACCGTCGGATCTTTGTCCAAACCAGATGCGTGCCGGACTAACAAACTGGTGCATAGCGATCGCAGCTGCGGCGAGAAAGGGTAAAACTTTTAACTCATCGATCATAATCCGATTGAGAACCCCCAAAGTCAGCAGGGACATAATACCTAGTCCCATCTGAAAGAGTCCTAAGCGAAACATGGTGAAAAGTCCCAGTTTTGGCAGGGGTTTTGGGGATGAGTGAGTAGAATTGGAGATATCGCTGGTAGCCATGGTTAAATCAATACAAAAAAAGCCAGTATTTAAAAATTTAACGCAGGACGAGCAGACATCTTCTGGGGATTTAAGTTTCTATCTCTGATAACCAAGTGGTCAGATCTGTCAAGCTGGTAAAATCGAGCAGCGCTTCTCCTAAAGTTTCTAATTGTTCTAGAGATAGTTCTTGGATTTGTTGGCTTAAAGTTGAGGATATTTCACCTAAACGACGGTTAAGTAGTTGTAGAATCAAAGCAACCGCTTCTTATTGTCTTCCTTTTTTTTGGATGTCCTGATCAATGACTGATTCGCCCATAATTTCTTCCCTTAATAAGTTTCTGGTGATTTCCTTACTTAATAATAACCACGCCAGAATTGCTGTAGCAACGGCTAAATTGCTTTTTTCAGTTCTCCCCTTGATATTAAGTAGGTGGGTGGAATTAAATATAAGATGAACGTAGGTTGGGTTGAAGCATGAAACCCAACGCCAGCATGGGTTACGCTACCGCTAACCCATCCTACAAATAATTGTGCCTCCCTACTTATCAATTTTTGTGGCTACTTTGGCCAAGATTTTCCTATTGTATTATCCATTTTCCTGTAACTGTATAGTCATTTCAGATAAGTCTGATACACTCTAGACCAGTTAAACCCTTATGAACTCTGGCATTGATATTCTCAATCTTAATTGAAATGACTATATGTTCGAGTTAATCGAGATCGCACAAAATGGAGATTTCGATGATCGTATCTTCCCCATTGTCCTCACCGATGCCAAAATCTACAACCCCAAAGACCGACTAAAATAGACTCAATACGGGGAAACCGAAAGTAAAGAACTAGAAGAAACCATGAAACAGGGAGGAATCGCCAACCTGCGAGGAATTATCGACGATCTAAATCTTTGGCCCGTCATCCAGACGTCAAATCGTCAAGTGCTTACTCTGTAATGATTATAATCGATTCGAGCTTTGTTTAGCGTTGAAGTTCCCTTAGGAATAAATTGGGTCTTTTTCCAGCAAACCTAGCAATTTTTGCATTTTAATCCAAGCTCTTCTCATTTGCCAGAATTTACTTTTTTCCATGGCGGCTATTTTACTGTCAGCTTTTTGTAATTCCTCATCTCTTTCTCGATAATCCAATTGGGTTTTTTGCAATTCTTGTTGCAATTCTTGTTCATGGATTTCTAATTGTTTAATTCGTTCTCTAGCCTGTTCTAACTGAGCGAATATATCGACTTTTAATGTGACTAAAGCAGTAAAAATGGCTTGGATATTTTGGGAGTAAAGTTGGGGATGATTATAAAAAAGTTGGGTGTAGGAATAGATATAGTGTTCTGCGGTCATTGAGCGACTCATAGAATCAGCTTTTTGTCGATAGAAAAATAACAATTCTGGGATACGATAGACTTCTCGACCTAATTCGATCAGAGATAACCAAAAATCGTGATCTTCCCAACCATAAATTAAATTGCTATTGTAGCCGCCCACAGTTTCCCAGTCGGATTTCCGAAACAAACCGGAGCAAAATATCATATTATCTACTAATATATCGGGAAATTTATACTCAGGCAGCGGCCAAATTCCTTGTCTATCGCCAAAATATTCCGCTTCGCAATAAACTATACCTAATTGCTCATTACTTTCTAGCAAAGCAACCGCTTTTTCTAGATAGGAATCGGCAATTTTATCATCAGCATCAAGGGGAAGAATATAGGTTCCTTGCGCTTGGGCAATTCCTAGATTTCTCGCTGTGGCAACCCCTTGATTTTCTGTGCGGATGATCCTAGTTTTTGGCTGTTGATAATCTTGTAAAATCTCGATGGTTTCTGGTTCTGTGGATCCATCATCAATGACGAGGATTTCAAAGCCTTGGTATGTTTGTACTAAAACAGATGCGATCGCATGATCAAGATAGCGACCTTGATTATAGCAAGGAATAATCACGGAAACTTTAGGAACATGACTCATTGAGGGAAATTCTCTCCTACTCGAGCAAAAACTAGGTTATCAATAGCTTATCCCAAAAGTTCCCCTTTCTCGTTTTTCTAAGTAGGGTATGCTGAATAAATCTAAAAACCTTGTTTGGTAAGACTTTTAGACTTTGGGGAAATCAAAAAGTACCAGATCTGGGAGTGATCGGGGGGAAAATTCCTGGACTTTTTCCCTGAAAATTAGGTAATTGACCTCCTCAAAATCGGTAAAACCCCACACCCCACACCCTGTACCCACGAAAAACTTTTTCAGCAGACCCTAACTAAAGAAAGTGTTGATATCCCCACTAGCAATTTCGGGATAGTAGGACATATTATGGATAAATTCTGAAATTATTGCGATTGCTGGACAAAATCACCCAATTGGGTGATCCCCGTGAGGGAAGCATCTCTTTTTAATAGAGGATAAGTTATTCAATAATCAGATTATCATTACCAATGATCCTTACATCATGGAAGCTCATCAACAAAAACAACTCCGCACTTTCCTCTTGGAAAAATTAGCTATTTCCCCCCGTTCCTTCGATATGGCTGTGCGTCTCTGTGAAGCATCGGTGGGTTCTTTGCCGATGGTTTTATGGCAGTACGGTTTAATCGATTTGTCGCAATTGAATCAAGTTTTTGATTGGATGGAAACTGTATAATTATTTTCCAAGCATATGCTCATTAATTATCATTTTTGTTAAGAGAGCAGCAAGTTACTGCAATTTATTTAATTTTATACCCCTTGCTTGCCTTTTTGCTCGTCATGACAGTAAGGTAGAAACAAACTTAATATGGCATAGGTTCTTGAGTTAGGCATCGACTATATGGAACTCTTTCAGGGCCGGATAGAAGTTGAGATTTTCGTGACTGGTACGACTGAGTTTAATCAGGGCAAACCGTTGGGATGGTTGCAATTTTTGCCATTGTTCTAAACTAATTTCGATCTGGAATTCTCTAGCTTTTTCTAGGACTGTATCAGGAATCTGGCTATCATCTAGCCAAGCGGGATGGGTATCTATTGCTAGTTCTCCTGCGGGATTGCCAGTTTTTTCCGTGATTAATTTTTGCAGAAAATCTCGATAGATTTTGGCTTCTGCTGCCGTCGTACAAGCCATATTAACTAATACCATTCTTTCTGGTTGAGTTAACTGCATCCAATGGGATAATTTTAATTTAACTCCACAGGTATCTAGTTTCATTCTCACGGCCATCGGTATGCAACGTAAGGAGTCAACAAATTCGGCTTCAAAGTCGAAAAAGGTGGTCATATCATTTTATTGGTTTGCTGAGGATAAATCTATGATACAGTGCTGGGGTATAATTGCTGGGCAAAATGTTATTTTGATTGAAGAAAATTAGCTCGATATTGATGACTAGAGACGAGAATTTCCTCTATTTTCTGCCATTTTTCTCCTGCAATATAGTCAACAATTTGATCAAGATTTTGCCGATAATTTGCCAAAGATATTAATAAAGCTTGACGATTGTATTTAGCCATCATTAAACCTAATTCGGGATTGCCAGCACCGACGCGACTGGTATCGCGAAAACCAGAACTAGCTAAATTTTCCGCTAATTGGCGAATATTCAGGTCTTGTTCTTTCCCACAAGCTTGGATTAAACTGGTACTAATCATTACTGGCAGATGGGAAATCCATGCCACGGCTCGATCGTGTTCTTCGGGGGAGGAATAATAAATTTGACAGCCTAATTTTTCTACTATTTCAGTTAAGATTTTCACGGCACATTTAGGAGTAGATTCAAGGGGGGTAATCACATAAGGGGTATTGACAAATAAACCCGATTGTGCCGCATTAATTCCCTGTTCGGTTTTCCCAGCCATAGGATGACTACCGACAAAATTTGGCCATAATTGACTACAATTGGCTACAATTGCCTCTTTAACCGATCCCACATCGGTGACAATGGTTTGGGTTTGTAAATAGGGAGTTAATTTTTCCAAAGTTGGCACAATTAAATGTATAGGAGTACAGATAAAGATTAAATCGGCAGTAGCTAATAATTCTAAACTGGTGCTAGATTCATCTACCACTCCTTTTTCTACAGCGATATCACAGGTGGGTTGTTGACGAGAAACTCCCAAAACCTTATAACCTTGTGAGCGGAAATCTAACCCCAAGGAACCACCGATTAAACCCAGTCCAATAATGCCAATATTCATTAGTTTTACTCAAAGATAATTTCGTCTTCCAGTCGCCAAGCAGGATCGACAATGCACAAGAAAACTAAGGGTTCCTCTCCACAATTATGAATATATTGTTTAGCTAGAGGAGGTATATAAATTGCATCACCGACAGTCACTAATTGCACTTCCTCATCGATGTGCATTTCCCCTTGTCCTTGCAGAATATAATAAACTTCCGCAGTTTTTAAAGCGTGGGGAATAGAAGTTTCCCCCACATCTACCTGCGCGTGGGCTAAACTATAACGTAGATTTAACGGCTGTTTATCGGGATGCAATAACTCGCGCAATCGGGTATGATCACCAGCGATGAATTCCTCACATTCGAGCAGTTTTCTGATTAACATAGTACAATTAAACCTCGAAGATTGTTTTTATTTTATCATTGAGTGAAAAGCTAAAGACTAATAGCCGTTATCATAGAAATATTCAGCATCGCCAGAATTAACGAATGACTTGGTTAGAACATAGTGTACAGGTGGAAGTGGACGCGCCGATCGATCTGGTTTGGGAACTCTGGTCAGATTTAGAACAAATGCCCCACTGGATGAAATGGATCGAATCGGTGAAAATTATCGAGGAGGAGCCAGAGCTTTCCCGTTGGAAGTTAGCCAGTGGTGGTCTAGAATTTACTTGGTTGTCACGGATAATGAAAATTGTCCCCCACCAGATTATTCAATGGGAATCCGTGGACGGGTTGCCTAACCGCGGGGCGATTCGTTTTTATGATCGTCATGGTAGGAGTATTGTGCGACTGACAGCAGCCTATGCTATACCCGGTTGGTTAGGAAAATTGATGGATAATCTTTTCCTCGGTCGAGTGGTAGAATCAACCCTGCAAGCTGATCTAGAGCGTTTTCGCCTTTATGCGCTCAATATTGTCAATAATACGCCGCCAAGGTGAGGTAATCATCCGCAGTAAGCTGTTGACTATCTAAAGCACTTGTTAAGAGTGCATGGGAGCAGGCAGAGGGTGGTGAGCATTTGTACTAAAATCAATAACTGGTTTAAATGCAGTACAGCTTATTCCTGACTACCGACAACCGACTCCCCAAAAGGAAAACTTCCTAAGAATATCCCCAGCAAATTGCGCTATCACGGTTGAGTTATTTCTACTCAATTTTATAGAGATAGGCTTCTGGGGTTTCAAGAAGGGGAGTCATCGGGCGATCGAGAGGGGGAGTTTTGACGAGGGTAAAAATTGGAAATAAATCGTTCATTTGGATAGCCATTTTAAATTTCGGCTGTATATAATAACTACCCGATGGGCAGGTATTGGTTATCGTTAGCTCTCTTTTGGTCATCGAAAATTTGGGTCTGAAACCCCGTCGTTCTACGACGGCTTTACTGTTAAATATTAGCACATTTACGAAATATATGCTAAAATGTGAGACATGGAAAAAGCCTACTCGTTTCGATTTTACCCCACACCAACACAAGAGTCGCTATTGCGGCGCACTTTGGGATGTGTAAGATTGGTTTACAATAAGGCACTCCATCTCAGAACACAAGCTTGGTACGAAAAGCAAGAAAGAGTAGGCTACGCTCAAACTTCTTCAATGCTAACCGATTGGAAAAAACAAGAAGAATTA
>NZ_JADEXI010000219.1:0-7008 GCF_015207185.1 Microcystis sp. LEGE 08355
CCCTTAGTCCCCCCTTAATCCCCCCTTGATAAGGGGGCATCTGATAATTTTTAACGCCTACCTACTTAATAAATTTTGGCCAGTAATTTGTCCTGAAAAAAAGCTCGTGTTGAACACGAGCTAAATTAACTAACTTCAAGGACTAATTAGCCACCGACCTTAACTACCGGTTTAAAACTGGGAACAACCAGTTCACTATCCTGTTTAGTCAGCTTATTGTATAACCGTTCCGTATTGGGGAAATTAGCGGCCGGTAGAGTTGGGAAACGACGGTAGGGAACCGTATCTTCACCAAATAATTGTAGGTATTCCATGCTATTAACCATGGCACCGATAAAGGCTTTTAATCCCTGAGTTGCCAGAATTTGGTTATATTTCTGGATTTCTTTTTGATTCAAGGGAGCGCGACCTAAGAAGTGCTTGGTTCCCAATTCAATTACTTTCGTATTCGGATAGGGAGCATAGAATTCTTTCAGGTAAAGATCCGAACCACCTAAACCCTCAATAAACTCTTTCACCGTGATCTCAGCATTGCTTAATTTACTCTCTAAAGCGGTAAATTCGGCATTGATGATATAGGGTTCGAGATCACGTTCAAAAATCTGACGATAGGCGGCGCGAACAGTATTTTGTACGGCAACTTTATCGAGATTAGTTAACAGTTTAAAGACCTTAGTTTGTTCCCGTTGAACCGTGACACCTTGACCGACACGAGATTGAATATCGGGTTCAGTGCGAATCGAGATCGACGGTGTACCCAATTCAATAAAGCGGGGGGTTTCCTCTTTATCAACTCTTTGGCCGATATCTTCGCGGAGATTACCCAAACGCACCATCCGTAACTGCATCCCTTGGGGAGTTAGATAGCGCTCGTAGGGAACCGTATCTTCGCCAAAAGCTTCCGTATATTCAGGACTATCGATAATGGCATCGATTAAAGCATAGAAGCCTTTTTTCGAGCAGATATCGAAGTATTGATTCATTTCCTGACGACCGTAGGTGGGACGACCGAGCAGACGACGGTGAATATATTCGATCGCTTTTACCACATAGAGAGGAGTCCAGTAGATTTTCCGGAAAGTCTCGGATTTAGCTAGGGTTTTGATAAACTCGCGCAGAGTAATATCGCCATTTTCCAACTTAATCTCGGCCACGGATAAACGCTGACCTTCGTAGGGCATTCGACCGAAAACCTGACGATAAGCCGCTAAAATCACTCTTTGGGTGGAACTTTCGCCAAATTTAACGCTTACCCCATTACTAGAACCGGGTAACTCGTTATTGAGACGGAAAACTTTCGGTCCCAAAGTACCGGGGAATTCACCTCGGGCGCCGGGGTTGCTATTTTGGTTATTAGTGGCAGGTCCGCGGTGGATGAGGATACGTTTGCTATCTTTACCAAAGGGAGCGGGACTAGAACTAGGTTCCCGGGTTTCTTTCGGGAAAATTGCCCCAAATTGGATTTCTAGGGGGTCATTTCCAGAACCGTAAACGTGCTGATCCGGTAAGGGGCGATCGTATTTAGCAAAGGTGGTGATAAATTGGGGAACTTTGCGGAAAGGTGCGCTGTAGTTAAACAGGTCAATCTGCATCCCCCAGTTACGACATTCCTGCGCTTCTGCACCCAAACCACGGAGATAGGGAACGGTTTCTTCGCCGAAATAGTCAGAATACTCCTGAGAATCGACTAAAGCATCGATTAAGGCCGCTAAACCGCCGCTAGAGACGATCGAGAAGTATTTCTGCACTTCTTCCCGGGAGGAAGGACCGCGACCGAGGAAATGACGGAAAGCCAATTCTAGGGCGCGACTATTGATAAAAGGTTCAAAGAACTGTTTACGATAGAGAGGCGATTTACCGAGACGACGGACGAATTCTTTCATCGAGATGTCGCCGTTTTTCACCTTCGATTCTAGATCAGAAATCGACTGACTATAGGCGCGGGTGATGTCCCGTTCAAAAATTTGTCTGTAGGCAGCCTTGATAATCGAAGATTTTTCCGACTCCGATAAACCGGTTTTCATGACAAACTTTTGCCGTTTTTCGGCACCATTGTAGTAGCTTTGGGGAAGACTTAAACCCTGTTGGTCACTACTGGGACGCTGACGCAGTTTATTAGAGGGGGTGGGGGCTTTTAATTCCCCTAGTAGGATATTGAAATAGTCACTGATTAAAGTGGCCGCATCCTTGTCTCTCTGGAAATACTCGATCGAAGCGGCCCGCATTTCCTGTAGGGCCACGATGGTGGCATCAATAGAACAGGCATTTTCGAGAACTTCCCTTAAACCGCGGGTATTAACGATCAGGATACTGGTATCACCAGCCACGATCGCATAGGTAATATAACGCAGGAACCAGGATAAATCCCGGAGGGACTTCTGCATATTGCTCGGACCGTAACGAGAGACGTTAATCGGTCGGAATCCGGGGGGAATCGGGCCGCTAGAGGCGAAAATCCCTTTTAAGCCACCAAGGAAACCACTGCCGCCACCAGACCCGCTTTCAGCGTAGGTAACGGTTCCTAATTTCATCCCTTCCTGGACGCTGGTAACTTTACCCGCACCCACCAAGGCCAATTCTTCCACGGGGGGTTTCTCTAGGTAGGCCATGGGTGAACCACCGGTAAAAATCCGGTTAGCTGCCCGCGAGACGATCAGATCGGAGTTCCGGGTGAGCGTTTGGGCAATATCTAAACGCTTGCTCCCCGATTGGAAGTAGGCGATCAGTTCGTTGAGTTCGGGTTTATCGAGAAAGCGGTCTTGTTGTTCTGCTTGGGTAATGGCAGATACCGGGACGGTTTGATAGAGTTGGGGACGCGCTAAGGAGCTGCCACCGCTTGCCTTAAGACTCATTGGATTTTAACTATCTCCCTTGACGATGTGCTGAGTTCTCCAATCGTGGAGGCGATCGGTCTTAAAACCAGATGTTTAAAAATTTAATCAGCATCTAGATTAAAACTTTTTGCGCTTCCTGAGATAGTTTATTAAGAATTATATAGATTTTTTTCGCTCAAGTTGCCGATTGGTCTATTCTGACACCCCACCTGCATGGGAGGCTAACCAGTCTAAATAGGTCTGTGAACCCGCCACAATCGGTAAAGCGATGATTTCTGGGACGGCATAGGTATGAAGTTCCTGTATCTTCGCCGATAACTGCTCAAACTGCTTTAAATCGGTTTTAATCGCTAATTGCCATTCGCTCTCGTTTTCAATCTGTCCCTGCCAACGATAAATGGAACGCATCGGGTAAATACTGACACAAGCGGCTAGGCGATCGTTAAGTAAGGCGATCGCTAAGTTCTCCGCTTCCGTTTCGCTGGCCGTTGTCACCAGCACCACTCCAAAACCGGTTAATTTTTCAGTCATAAGTAGTCGTGCAAAATAAATTTCCTAGTGAAGATAGGCACTCATGCAAGAGGCAACCCCCCCTGCCCCCCCGACATCGGGGGGGTCGGAAGAATAGATAATCAGTCTTTAATAACCGGATTTAGTATGATAACCGATAACTGATCACTGATAACTGATAACTGATAACTGATCACTGATCACTGATCACTGAATTTAGGTGATCGCTTTTTCTAAAGCGGCCAGATCGGGAATACAGAGAGATTCCTGCTGTCGTTGAATCAGGCCTTTTTTCTGCAATTTGGTCAAGGAGCGGGTCACAGTTTCCCGGGCAAGTCCACTAATACTACTCAATTCTCGGTGAGGTAAATTAGGAATTATCACACCCTGGCCGCTTTTTTCTCCTTGACCTTCGGCTAAAAAGAGTAAAGTATCGGCCACTCTGGAGAGACTATCGGCCTCGCGCAAACGTAAACGCCGGTTAAGTTGACGCAAACGCTTGGCCATTAACTGAGAAAGACGAATTCCCGCTAAAGGTTCCGATTTGAGCAGATTAACAAAATCTTGGGCGGGAATACTGCTAATTGTGGCCGTGGTTAAGGTGATAGCATCGCTGGAGCGGGTAGATTCGTCTAAAGCGGCCATTTCTCCGACTATTTCCCCTTTACCGACGATATTTAAGGTGACTTCTCTACCCGAACTATCGTAAGTACGAATTTTCACCCAACCATCCAGAATAAAGTAAACCGAACCACCCCAATCATTTTCTAATAAAATCGCCCGATTAGCAGGATGAATGCGGGTGACAGCATGAGAAGTAACTTGATCGATGGTTTCAGGGGGTAAACCGACCAATAAGGTGGCTGTATCCAATAATTTTTGAATCTCTGCCGATTTTTCCGCAGGATAGCGTTTTTCTTCCATAGTTTAATATTTAAATTTTGTTCGTTTTAAGTGGGTGATTCTACAATAGACAGTTGTGGGTATTTTTATTTATCTAGTGACCGATAAACAGGATTTTTCCTCTCTACTGACCGAGATCGATCGGATTCTTGCCAAGGTGATTTCGTCTCTAGTTAACCCGCAAGAACTTACTTCCGAGACAATTATCGCCACTCGTCAACATTTAGAATCGGCCAGAGTGATGCTTTCTCCTTTATTATTGCCTGATCGAATCCCTAAAGTTGCCCGTTGGTCCCTGGGAATGGAGGTGCAACCAGAGGGGGTGAAAATCGTCTTTTTTCGGGAAAGCCAAGGATTAATCGATTTTTATCCTCTTTCTTGGAGTCTGGCAACGGGAACAAGCGATCGCTTACCCTGCTCCCAGGTGGACGAATATCTAATTAGTTGGCTATCTCATCGGGATTTTAGCACCGATTCTTGGCTCTGGGAAGCCTTAGAGCGATTAGAAGCTATCATTATCACCGACGATGGGGAAACCTCCACGGATGACCTGAAAAAAGCCCTTCTCAGCGCGCAACTAATACCCCCCGATCGCCTCTCTAGTCTGGAAACAGCGATCGCTACTGCTCTGGCCTATATCCCCACTAGTCACCAACCCCAAACCCAAACCCTACTGGTGGTCGAAGGTAAACGAGAGACTACCACTTTAGCACTGCTGGAAGTCCCGCCGCAAACTCGCTCTTTATCCCGTCAAGCGATCGCTCTGAGCCATTTTAACTACGGGGAAAACACCTATGAACGAGCCATACTCTCTCAGTTAATTTATCCTCTCTGGCGTTCTTTTTTGCCTCTTTCCCGCTCCGATCTCACCGATACTAATCCCTTAAAAAAATCTTTACTGGCAGCCGCTAGATTAACTAAATTAATCCTGCAAGAAGAAAGCGAATTTACCTCCTCTCTAGCCGGTCATACTTGGACGGTCAGTCGCAGCGATTTAAATAAGAAAGTGGTTATACCATATCTAGATAATTTAAGACAAAAAGTTAATGATTTGTTAGAAAAACAGCAAAAAAGTCTTGAAGATATCGATCAAATAATTTTTAGCGGTAATTTTTTCTTAACCATTTGGCCCTATTTTCTAACAGAAATACAGCAAGAATTTGCTGGTTGCAATCTAGAGTCCCCCAGTCAAGAAACCTTCTCACCAGCAATCTTGGGTTTGGGTCGTCTCTGTTTATTTTCGGCTCTTAGAGGTGAGAAGGTCAATAATGCTTAAAAAATCGACCTCAGCCTCAGTTAAAAGTCAGAATTTAGGTGTGAATAGAATTTTTAGGGTAATTGTGGGGAATACTAAAAGGAAAACTTCGTATCTCACCATTAAGATAACTGCCGTAAACCCAACTGAACCCATTCTATTCAGAATCGTCATTATAAATATCTTGGAGAGTTTTATTTTCGTAGCGTTCCTGATCTTGATTTTTGCCGCGACGGGAAGGACGACGATATTTTTTATTGGCTAACTTGGGTTCGTAGGTTTCTTGACCTGCTTCTTTAATTTTTAACTTTAAACTTGACTCTTTTGTGCTAGTTTTCTGTAATGACTGTTCTCGTGCGATCGCTTCTTCTAAAAACTCTAAATAATGTTGGTAACGTTCCCAATCTCCCCTCACCACACAGTTAGGTTCCCGACGGTGAGTACAATCATTAAATTGACAATTTCCTAAAGCTAAACGCTGTCTCACTTCCGGAAAATAAAAAGTTAATTGTTCCGGTAAACAGTTAAGATCAGGTTGGTTAAAACCCGGACTATCGGCCAATAAACCCCGATTTGGTAAAGCAAATAACTGCACATGACGGGTAGTGTGACGACCTTTTTGCAGTTTTCCCGACACATCCCCCACCCGTTGGTTAATCTCAGGAATTAGGCAATTAATTAAACTCGATTTTCCCACCCCCGAAGGACCGGCCAAGAGAGTGATTTTATGGTTTAATTGTGCCAATAAAGCCTCAAATCCCCGATTTTTCTCGACACTGACAAAAAAAGGCCGGTATCCCCAAGCAGCTAGGCGATCGCCCCAGAGTTCTATTTGTTCCGGTTCCCCCAGATCAATTTTATTGACACAGACGGCAATTTCTAAGCCTGTGGACTCGGCTTTCACCAAAAAACGACTGATCAGCCAAGGATCGAGGACGGGTTCAGCAAGGGCAAAAACTAGCAAAATCTGCTCGATATTGGCAACGGCCGGCCGATCGATCTCGGTACTGCGGGGGAGGACTTCTGCGATCGCACCCTGCCGATCATCAAAATTGGCTTCCTCCACACGCACCCGATCACCAACCATCACCGATTGACCAATTTTTTGCAAGCGAGCGCGACGGGTACAGAGAAGATTCTCGCCCATAACGGCAGAATCCAAGCGTACCTGATAGAAATTCGCCTGTACGGCCACCACTGTACCGTATAAATCGGTTAATTGTGCATCTACCATTTAGGAATCGGGACGATAGACTTTGAGAACAAAAAAGCTATCTCGGTCCTCGATCGATTCTATCTGATAACCCTCCACTGTCAGGCTAGTGGGAACCTGTTCGATCGGTTCCCCGGCATCTAACCAGACTTCCAACCGTTCCCCGGCGGTCATTTTCTCTAATTGCAATTTTGTCCGGACAAAATTAATTGGGCAGGGAGTGCCGCGCAGGTCTAAAGTCATAATTATTTAGGGTTTGCTGAAAAAGTTTCTCCTAGGGGCAGGGTGTGGGG
>NZ_JADEXI010000220.1:0-7000 GCF_015207185.1 Microcystis sp. LEGE 08355
TTGATAACTTAAGAAGTAAACTTTACCATCTTTTAAATTCTCTATCCAATGACACGATCGGGTATTTGACGGGATGGTCTTGGATTTTAGAAGCTCTATGTCTGTCAGGAATTTAGAAAAATGGTATAACATCCGGGCCGGATCGTCCCAAAGTTCGTAGAGGGGTAATCCCCACCAAGGATGATTTTCCTCGATAATTATCTCTTGAATCGGCCAAAGGCGATCGAATAGCTGTAATTGACCGATAGCTTTATTACCAAGGGCAGCAAAGGAAAAGATCGGAGCCGCTAGGGAAGCAACGCTCATGCTAACGTGAGCAGGGAGCGTTTGATCGAGTCTTTCTCCTAAAGTTTCGTTAAATAGTCGGTTAACTATCCGAATTTTCGGGTTAATTATCCTGGCGCGGGTGAGAATTTCCAGATTGAGTGCGTCGTTATCGATGGCCAAAACTAGGGTTTCTGCATCTGGAAGGCCAGCTTGCAGGAGAGTTTTAGGAGAGCAGGGATCGCCGATAATAATATCAGACTGGTATTCGCAGAGCATTTGGCGATCGCTAATCGCTACTACTGCCGCAGATTGTTGTTTGAGTAAACAAAAGATTTTATAACCCGTGCGACCTAATCCACAGACGATGATTTGCGGTTTCATTCGTCGAGCGCGTTTTTTGCTGATTAACCTTTCATTTGTAGCGCAAAAACTAGCAAAAATCTGTAACTAAAGCTGCAATGCTGCTAATTTTTCCAATCAGGCTTTGAAGATGATAAAATAACCCTGATCATCGATTGAATCACTTCAGCCTTGACTCGCTTTCTTTGGGATAAATTTAGTAAAGATTACCTCGAAACTTTTCTCTCTTCTTCTGGTGACGTGAAAACTAGCCTTGACGTGACGGCAGAAACTCAAGAAATCGATGTGTATTTTCGACCGACTTCCCCAGAAATGCCGCCCGAATTAGGTTTATTGGGCCGATTAGCTCAAACCCCTTGTCTATTGGAACCCTATCGCAATCCGGTCACGATTGAGGGAATTCTCGCTTGTTTATCTAAACTGTTGACTGTGCGGGAACAATTACAAAGAGAAGCTCACCGTCATCAACAACCCTTATTAGCAGAAAATATCCCTAGACTATGGATACTAACTCCTACTGCCAGTCAAAGAATTATAACTGCTTTTTCCGCTCTCAATCATCCAGATTGGGGAGAAGGAATTTATTTTTTAGCCCCAGCATTAACCACATCCCTTATTGTACTGCATCAATTACCCGAAACCCCTGAAACCCTTTGGTTAAGATTATTAGGTAGAGGAGGAACCAGAACCAGAGCGATTGATGAATTAGAGGCCTTGTCTCCTAGTCATCCCTTTAAATCAGCTTCCTTAAAATTATTATACAATTTGAGTAGGAACTTGCAAGCCTTACCCAAAAGAACCCAGGAGGAGAGGAAATTTATTATGCGTTTAGCCCCTTTATACGAACAAGATAGAGAAAAAGCTATTCAACAAGGAGAAACCAAGGTAGTGCTGCGTCAACTAAAGCGACGTTTTGGTGAACTTCCCCCGCATATTACCGAAACTATCCAAAAACTAACCGTTGAACAATTAGAAGACTTAGGAGAAGCATTGCTAGACTTTAATATTCAAGCTGACTTAATTAATTGGCTTAATCGGGACTAAAATCTTCGGAAAAGGTCATTTAAAAATCCTCTAATTGTTTCCTTGAAATATCGGAAAATTGAGAGCTTTATTGAACGGGGCAAGGTCTTGGAAATTAATCACATTATCTCCAGGAAAATCTGGCTTTGCTGATTTGAATTCTGAATCTTCTTGGGTGAGATTTTTAAAACCTAGACCAAAACTAACTTTTGGATAGGACACACATTTGGCATTCATAGCTTGATTCAAAAACGCCGAATAATCTTATACTACTCCTAATCACTTCTCATCTCTTGACAATGACCTTAAAAACTGATCACGGTAAAAGCCATCCCGTCGGGGCAACTGTCTTGGCCGATGGTGTCAACTTCTCACTATTTTCTAAGTATGCCACTGCCATAGAATTATTATTATTTGATGATGCTAATTCTCCCGTACCTAGCCGGACTATTCTCCTCACCCCGCAAACAAACCGCACTTTTTTCTATTGGCATATTTTCGTTCACGGCATTGGAGTCGGTCAAGTGTATGCTTATCGAGTCTATGGTCCGGATAATCCGGCCCAGGGTCATCGCTTCGATCCTGATAAAGTAGTTCTCGATCCCTATGCGAAAGCGATTGTCGGTGCGGAAATTTATGATCGACAAGCTGCCAGCGAAAAAGGCGATAATTGTCATCGAGCTTTGCGGGGTCTGGTAGTGGATACGGGCTGCTATGATTGGGAAGATGACGAACCGCTACGCACCCCCTACTCTGCCAGTTTTATCTACGAAATGCACGTCGGTGGCTTTACTCGTAACCCGAATTCCGGTGTTAGCGAGGAAAAAAGAGGTACTTTTGCGGGATTAATCGAAAAAATACCCTATTTGAAAAACCTAGGCATTACTGCCGTGGAATTGTTACCGATTCATTACTTTGATCCCGCTTCGGCCATGCCGGGGTTAACTAACTATTGGGGTTATAGCACGATCGGCTTTTTTGCGCCCCATGCCGGCTACAGTAGCGATCGCTCACCCCTGGGTCCTTTGAATGAATTTCGCGATCTGGTGAAAGCTTTACACAAAGCGGGGATCGAAGTGATTCTCGATGTGGTTTTCAATCATACCGCCGAGGGGGACGAAATCGGGCCAACTCTTTCCTTTAAAGGTATCGATAATCGCACCTACTACATCCTCGATGGGGAAGATAAAAGCATCTATAGCAACTATACCGGCTGTGGTAACACCCTCAAGGGCAGTCATCCGATTGTTGGCAAAATGATTCTCGATTGTTTGCGCTATTGGGTGTCGGAAATGCACGTCGATGGTTTTCGCTTTGACCTAGCGGCCGTATTATCGCGCAATGTGGACGGGGAACCGATTCTGCAAAAAGGTTATAACATGATTTGGGCGATCGAATCGGATCCAGTCTTAGCTGGGACAAAATTAATCGCCGAAGCTTGGGATGCGGCAGGATTGTATAGTGTCGGTCAATTTGTCGAATTTGCCGATTGGTTTTCCGAGTGGAATGGTCCTTTTCGGGATGATGTACGCGCTTTTGTCCGGGGAGATGCCGGCATAGTCAGCAAATTAGCGGCGCGGATTTTAGGAAGCCCCGACATATACCACAGACCCGATACCGATGTCAATAGAAGTATAAATTTTGTTACCTGTCACGACGGCTTTACCCTTAACGATCTAGTTTCCTACGACGAGAAACACAACGAGGCTAACGGCGAGGAGAATCGGGACGGTTGCAACGATAATTTTAGCTGGAATTGTGGGGTAGAAGGGGAAACCAATAACGAGAGGATTAAAACCCTGCGACTGCAACAAATAAAAAATCTCTTAACGATCCTGTTTATTTCCCAAGGAACACCTATGCTGTTGATGGGGGACGAAGTGCGACGCACCCAAAAGGGCAACAATAACGCCTATTGTCAGGATAACCAGTTAAGTTGGTTCGATTGGAGTGCGGTAGAGCAAGAGTTCGATCTTTGGTGTTTCGTAAGGAGACTGATCGATTTTAATAAAAAATTAGCTCTTTTCCGTCAAGAAAAATTGCTAGAAGTCACCTATACCAGTCTTGAACCCCATCTCAGTTGGCATGGCGTACAGTTGAGTAAACCCGATTGGTCGGAAGATTCCCACAGTTTAGCTTTTTCCCTGCGTCATCCCAAGGCGAATGAGTATTTACACATTATGCTCAACGCTTACTGGGAATCTCTCAACTTCCAGTTACCACCCTTGGGACAAGGGGAAAAATGGCATCGCGTCATCGATACTGCTGGGCAATTGTCCGAGGCAGCCTGTGATTTAGATGCCGCCGTCGCTATTGAATCGGAAACCTATCGGGTGCAAGCGCGTTCGGCGGTAGTCTTAATCGTTAAACCAGTATAACAAGAGGAGAGATATTGCCCGATCGACCGATGTTGAATGCTTTAACTAATGAACAATGGCATCAATTCAATCGTCAAGTGGAAAAACGTTATTTATTTGCGGAGCAATAGCTGAAATGATGCGGCTTTCATTAGCGAAACGGGTATCGATTCTCTCTTTGTGTTTAATTGGGTTTTCCCTGCCTTGGACGACGTTCAACGTTTCACCGGTACAGGCGAACCTAGAACCGACTGCGATCGCTATTGGTGATCCCGTCCGAGAAGAAAAGCAAGCTCGGCAGTTAGTAGAATGGTTGGGAACTAAACAATACGACAAAGTTATTGCAGCTTTGTCACCCCAACTAAAACCCCTCTGGACTGCCGAAAAATTGCAAAAGGTCTGGGAAAGCCAAGTCACTGACAATACTGGACCGTTTAAGCGCATTGTCAAAACCAAGGTACTCGATGCTATCAATGCCAATCTGGTGATTGTCACCGTTGAATTTGAGAAAGTTACCGACGATGTGATAGTTACCTTTAACCGGTCCGGTCAGATAGTTGCCGCCGATTTTCCCGAATTTCGCAGTATTTCTGAGATTGGCACCGCTTTTGTCACGGCTTTGGTCAATAAAGACTACGGCCTGGCCCGAGGTTTTTTACATCCTCTCCTGAAAGCGGAAGTTTTCCCCACCAGAGTACAAGGCGCGTGGGAGAATTTACTTAAGCGTACCGGCCCCGTGCGTCGGATTGTGGGAACTCAGGTCAGAAAAGGCTCGGATACGGACGGTGTGGTTCTGGTGTTGGTGACGATTCAATTTGAAAAACTGACGGATACCTTAATCCTCGTTTTTGATGATCAAAAGCAGATTGTCAACGTGGATTTCCCTTTAGGCAATTAGTAATCAGCCGAAATTACCCCGTAAATTGAGTTGGAGACGATAAGTTATGTTAGATAAAATCGAAGTTCCCATCGAAGCGATCGCAGCTAGGGAGATTCTAGACTCCCGCGGCCGTCCCACGATCGAAGCGGAAGTGCTGTTAGAATCGGGGGCGCTCGGTTTGGCCCAGGTTCCCAGTGGCGCTTCTACGGGCAGTTTTGAGGCCCACGAATTACGCGATGATGATCCCCAGCGTTACGGTGGTAAGGGTGTCCTGAAAGCAGTTCGCAATGTCCACGAAAAAATCGTCCCAGTTTTGGAGGGGATGAATGCTTTCGACCAAGCTAGTATCGATTTAGCTATGATTGATCGCGATGGCACGGCCAATAAACGAGAATTAGGGGCTAATGCTATCCTAGCCGTCTCTCTGGCTACGGCCAAAGCGGCGGCGGCGGATCTGGGCTTGCCTCTCTATCGTTATCTCGGCGGTCCGATGGCCAATGTGCTACCCGTCCCGATGATGAACGTGATTAATGGTGGTTCTCACGCTGATAATAACGTCGATTTTCAGGAGTTTATGATCTTCCCCATCGGGGCCGATTCTTTTAAGGAGGGTTTGCGTTGGGGAGCGGAAGTATTCGCCGCTTTGGGTAAGGCCTTGCACGAACGCAAATTACTGACCGGTGTGGGCGATGAGGGCGGTTATGCTCCTAATTTGGCTTCAAATCAGGAAGCTTTGGATATTTTGATCGAATCGATCGAACGTGCTGGTTATAAACCGGGGTCGGAGGTGGCTTTGGCTATGGATGTGGCCGCCAGTGAATTCTATAAGGATGGTCAATACCTCTACGATGGTTCGGCCCATTCTCCCGCCGAAATGGTGGATTTTTTGGCCAGTTTAGTTGATCGCTATCCGATTGTTTCTATTGAAGACGGTTTACACGAGGAAGATTGGGATAACTGGAAATTATTGACCGATAAACTGGGGGCGCGGATTCAGTTGGTGGGCGATGATTTGATGGTGACTAATCCCATCCGTCTGCAAAAAGCGATCGATCTGGGTATTGCTAACTCGATCCTGATTAAACTCAATCAGATCGGTTCTTTGACGGAAACCCTACAAACGATCGCCCTGGCTACCCGTCACGGTTATCGTTCTGTCATCAGTCATCGTTCTGGAGAAACGGAAGACACCACGATCGCAGATCTGGCGGTGGCTACTAATGCCGGACAGATTAAAACCGGTTCTCTCAGTCGCAGTGAACGGGTGGCTAAGTATAATCGCTTATTACGCATCGAAGCGGAATTGGGCGATCGGGCGGTGTACGCGCCGAAAGTCGGTTTGGGTCCAAAATTCTTGGCCTAAAATTTGCAAAAAGTCTTGCACTGATCGAAAAAGGGTGTTATACTAAAGATACTGATAACTGATAACTGGTCACTGACTATTGTGGTACTTCGCTGAAACCCTTTTCGGCGAAGTATTTATTTTTGGCCTTTTTCTGCACGAAGGTATGATTTTTGGATCAAAGGTGTTATACTAGGGGTACTGATAACTGATAACTGGTCACTGACTATTGTGGTACTTCGCTGAAACCTTTTTCAGCGAAGTATTTATTTAAGGGGGTGTTGACCAGAGAGAGGACGATGGGCGCAGCGATAAAAGCCACTAAATCTTTAACCGCAAATCCAGGCACAAGAATCGAGGCTAACCAGAAACAAAAGCCATTGAGAACAAGGATAAAGCCACCGAGGGTGAGAATAGTAATCGGTAGGGAAAGCAGCCCTAGAATCGGTTTAACCAGTGCGTTGACTAAACCGATAACTGCCCCCGCAACCATGGCCACAATAAAGCTATCGACTTTAACGCCGGGGAAGATAATATCAACCACCAATAAACTCAGGGCAGTGGCAAGAATATTTAAAAGAAGGCCGATCATCGGAAATTTTGGGTCTGAAACCCCGCCGTTCTAGGTTGGCTTTACGTTAGAATTAAAAGGCCAGTCTCGAAAACCAAGTGGACGGCGCAGCACCTTGAAAACTCGGCTTATACCATTTTTCTAAAGTAATGGCAGAGATGGTTAATTGCCCTCACCCCCAATCCCTATCTCAGAAAGGG
>NZ_JADEXI010000221.1:0-6986 GCF_015207185.1 Microcystis sp. LEGE 08355
GTTATAGTATTTATTGACCTTAAACTGATTAAGAACCTTGCCCACTCTCAAAGCTATCTTATCTTGACCCTTCAAAGCTCTTTTCTCCCTTTGAGTCGCTTGAACAATCAAATCTAGTTCCTTCTCTACCGCTTCTAATAATGCCTCTCTTTGTAGTTGATTTTTCTGGGCAATGAAGGGATTACGACAAGCAATTAATCTTTCCTCTGGATAATCTTCACTCTCAAATTCCACCAAGTTTACCTGCTCAAATAATCCTAATTGAATCACTTCCACCTCAGCCAGTTTCCGAATTTGAGGCTTAGTTAAACCAGTAATATAGTCTAATCCTTCTATCGGTTTTACTAATTCCTTGATTTTCGAGTTAGTTAAAATTCCTCTATCACTTACCCAGACCACATTCTCAATCCCCCAACCCTTTCTGACTTTCTCAATTTGTCCGCTTAAAGTAGCACCATCTGAAGTGTTTCCTTCAAATACTTCTACCGCTATCGGACAACCCTTAGCTGAACAGAGCAGACCAAAAACTATCTGAGTTTTCCCCTTCTTTTTATCTCGATTATAACCATATTTTCCCAGTTCACAACCATTTCCTTCTAGGTAGGTAGAAGTGACATCATACAAGACTAATGTTCCTGATTCTAAGTGTTTAAGTGCTAGGTGCTTCTCAATTTTCTCTTGTTTTTCTAATAACCAATCTAAGGCATTATATAATTCGTCTTCATCGGCTTTTTCTAAGTCTAACAATTGTCCTAAACTCTGACTACAAGTCTCGCTATTAAACCCTCTCGCTGTGGCTAGTTTCGATTTAGGATTGATGATTCTTGCCACAATCATCGCCACCACTAAGTTTCTGATTCGAGAGGATTTTTCACTGATTATTTTATCTAAACCTAATTTTTTAATCGTCTCTAAAATAGCCATTACATGACCAGGAGGAAGACTTCTAATCACTTCAAAATGATTGGGAATGCCTTCAGTCATGGACAGTGTTGCCCCTTTAAGAGCCAGTTTCAGATTGTCGATAATATCATCGGGTAATTTTGAGAGATTAGCCAGGGTTCTTTTTTTGACTTGCTCTCCTTCTCGGTAGGACTCTGGTCGAAGAACAGCGGGAGGGGAATTACGGTTAGGAACTTTTTCTATGTACATGACCTACCATTCTAGCAAATGGAGAGAATTCTTGTCCATTAAGAAATGTTACAAATTACATGGGTACATTAAGAAATGTTAAGGGGTGCATCCATTGATGGATAAGGGTTTTCGGCTATTGTGGTATATATGTATGGGGGAAGTTCAGATATATAGTTTTGTTTTTGACCACGATGACCATTTTTATTGATGTGGTCACTTTGACATTCTGGACATTTCATCGTTTTTTTTCCTTGATTGAGTTTCTATCTATTTTGCCTTCTCATCTCTTTATCTGACAACGCCGTTTGAAACGCTTGCTTGGCAATGCTTTGGGAATTTCATGGCTATTTCGGCAACCCGAATGTCCTGCTAAGAATAAGTTTCGGCTTTTGTGTCAATCTGCGCTATCTTTGGGCGATCGCCGAAAGTTCCAGCCTTTCCCGCCACTGCCATCTGCACCATATTTTGAAACAGGTCTGTCAATGAAATTCCAGCAGCCTGAGCCATCATTGAAATGACGCTTTTCTGAGCAAACGAACAATACAAACCTGCTTCTAAAAACCACGGCTGTCCGTGTGGATCGATCCGAAAATCAAACAAACTGTAATGCCGACAGCCCAAAGCAACGTGACATTGTTTTGCGAGCGCCCAAACTCGCTGAGTCACTGGATCGCTAGGATCAACAATCCAAGCCTTGGTTTTCTCTTTAGCAGCACAATCCAAACTACCATCTTCATTTTGCTTGAGTTTATCTGCATAAGTCCGAATCGGATGAGTTTCGGGATTCACGGCGTACTCTTCTAGCGGCAAGCAAACTAACTCGCCCGCTTGCACAATCACCCCACAGCGAACTTCTCGACCCAGTTCGATAAACTCCTCAACTAAGACTTCATCTGCATACTCAAAGGCAGTTGCTAAAGCAGCATTTCCATCGGTTGTCTCGGTAACTAAACTCAAACCCAATGAATTATCGGAATGGTTCGGCTTAATAATCGACGGACGGGATACAGATAAGCAATCGCCTCGATGCAGAACCTTGCCAGCGGGCACGGTCACCCCGGCTGCGGAGACAACCGCTTTCGCCTTTGCCTTATCTGCGGCTAACGCCATTAGCGCAGCCGAATTTCCCACATACGGAATTTTGAGCAGATCGAATAGCGCACGGTACTGAGTCATTCCGGGCAGGCAGAACATTTGGGGTACCATCACATCGATCTGAAGTTGAATTAAAACCGCGACCGCTTCAGGGACTGAAACTGAGGGAGTCTGGGCGATCTCGGCATTGTCTAAAGATTTGGGAAACCGCCACCTCAAATCTGGCGACACGTAGGCAATGTGGAACTCATAGAGGTCTGGATTCGCCGTATTTTGTAGACAATCTTGGGCATAGAGTCGCGACAACTCACAGTAAAAATCGCTCACAGCAGAGCCAACTAGATGCAAAATCTGCAATTTTTCCATGCTCTAGTCTCCTCCCAGTTCAACAAGCTTGCCAATGTTGAAGTCAATCCGAATCCATTCACTGCCGCGCCGAAAACTTCCCAGCAGTAATAGCGGAATCTGCCAATGATGCACCATTAAAAAAGGGAGGGGATCGTCCCACTCAAAGATGGCATCTTTGCCGTTGACGAGAATCTGTAATCGTTGCCTGAGCATCTTTGGAGAAAGTAGCTGGGTTAGCAATCTCCAAACTTCGTGATAAGTCCAATAGGTTGGGCGGCTAGAGGCAAGTGGCTGAGCCATGTGGGGGAGTGGATGTAGATTTAGATAAGCCTGTGCTACATCAGGATGGTTGTAGAACATCGTGATGGCAGAGTGTGTGCGCGGATTGCATTCGATCGCATAAACCTGTCCATCATCTGCTGCCTGAATGAAGTCGAAAGACACTTGTCCCGTAAGGTTCAGCCCCTTGACAAAGGCGAGAATCCACCGTTCAATCTCAGAATGATCAACGTGTTCGTAGTTGACCTGAAACGCTGAAGACTTGCAGCAGCAGTGAAGCTGCACGTGTCCTTGACGAACAGTACTATGGGTACAATATTCTTGCCCTGGAATATACTCCTGCATAATCCAGGGATTTGCTTCAGAAATGGGTAGCGATCGCACAAAAGTCGCCGTTTCCTCAGCATCTCGTAGGGGCAACTGCGTCAGATCCAATCGCCGCACTGAATCGTAAGGAATGCTTTTGAGGATATAGGGACGCTTTGCCTTACTAAAATCAAAGTCAATCACCTGCTGAGGATGGGTGATACGATGGGATTTTGGCACGCTTAACCCTAGGGTTCCTGCGGCGATCGCAAAGGCGTACTTATCATCCAGTTGCTTGAGCCTCTCTACATCCACATGCATGACGGTGCAATGGGGTGCCAGCATTTCTGCAATCAGCGCATCATAATAACTGGCAACGGGGCTACAAACGGGAACGTAAACAGTAACGTTTTCTTTTTGCACAATCTCCAGTAATGCCTGAGCATACTGCGACGATTGCGGTTTGGGTATGGTGTAGAACCGATCAACGCACCGAGAAAAGCGGTGTCCAGTTAACCAGTACTTGTGCATCTCCACTAGGATGACTCGGTGCCCTGCTTTGTGAAATGATCGCGCAAGCTGCAAGGCTTTAGTCATCTTGCCGCCGCTAATGAGAACCGTTTGCGGATTGACTGTGGTTGAACGCAAAGCGCTCGCTACGCGAGATCGCGCCGGGCGAAGAACTAGCGATCTCAGCAAAGCAATCGACACGAGGGTAAGGTTGAACGGCAATGCCAGCAGCAGCAAAGTAAGAGTGGCAAGGGTTTTTAAGCGCGATCTCACCCCGCTGCTGCCCGCACTGACCGCTGGCTTTGAGAGAAGCTTAACGGGAGCGGTTTTTATCATAGGTTTAAGTGGGCGGATTAATGGACTACATACGCCGAATCAAGGTCAAGCCGTCTCGCAGAGGTAGCAGGACTTGCTCAACTCGTGGATCGTGGCTCAGGGTTTGGTTGAACTGTGCGATCGCCTTGCCATTGGGCGTAGGCGTTTCCGAGAGATAGGGCTGCCCCTGCATCAAAGTATTGTCCGCACAGATTAACCCGTTTGGAGCTAACAGCGAGGTAGTCAGGAGCAGATTGAGGTAGTCGATGTAACCTGCTTTATCGGCATCAATAAAGACTAGATCGAACACCTCTCCTGCCTCTGCAAGCTGCTTGAGGGTTTCAAGAGCAGGCGCCACCTTGACTACGATTTTGTGTCCGGCCGTCGACTCGTTAAAACACTGCCGCGCAAATTCAGCCACATAAGCATCAACCTCACAAGCCACGACCTGTCCATCGCTGGGCAATGCCTCTGCCATCGCTAGAGCGGAATAGCCCGTAAACAGGCCAATCTCTAGCACCCGTTGCGCTTGCGTCAAATGCACCAGAAATTTGAGCATTTGACCTTCCACATGCCCAGAGAGCATTTCCTGCTCTAGCTGGCGCACTGTTTCACCATCCGTAAATCGCTTGCTCCAGTCCTCCGCTTGAGTCCGTTGCACCAAGGCAGCCAAGGCAGGCGATTCGGGTGTCGTACAAACATCCAAATACGGGTCGAGTCCGCAAGCTAGGGCACAGACTTGCTGCAATTCAGCTTTGAAAACTGGATCAAGCCCATCGATCGACTCGGCGCGACCGACCAAGGCTGCTAACTTCGCTGAGATAATTCCAACGGGCGTAACGGGTCTCATACGCCTGCTCCCTCTAAGGCTGGATCGAGGCGCACGTACATATCCTCACCATTACCCTGACGAGGATAGTTTTGAGCGATCGCTCGGTGAACCGCTAAGGCCTTGTCCAACTCAGATCGCGTTAGGTCGTTCATAAACACGCATTGCCCAATCGGGCGGGGAGCCGCTGCTCGCTGCAAACCATCGCGAGTCCGCGTAATTGCTTCGGTCGCTTTCCACAGGAGTTCTGGGGTGAGATAGGGGCTATCGATCGCCAGCCCCAATCGGCTCATTAAGCCTAAAATGCGATTGCGGTCTTCAACCGAAATATAGCCGCGCAACTGGGCGATCGTCGCCGTAAATGCCATATCAATGTTGACGCTATGACCGTGCAACATCGGTGGTTCTGGCGTTAATTCTAGCGTCGGACTCCAGGTATGACCGTAAGCAATCACTCGATCTAAATCTAGCTCATGCAGGTTGGGCACCTCTAGCTCTAACATGACTTGAATTGCCTTGTAAGTCAGACGGTGCCCCACAGCTTGCAACTCAGGGGTGCCATTCAGATAGCCAAAACGGCTGTGCATCAATGCCGCACCATGTTCTTCTAGCAGCTCAAAGATTTCTTGATTGCCCACAACTGCAATCTTGATTAACTCTGCCATTCCGTTGCGAATTTGATCGATCGGCAAAGTTCCCAAAAATGAGAAATCAAGAATCACCTTTTGAGAGGCATGATACGCACCAAGACGATTCTTTAGTTTGCCGTGATTGACAGCAACCTTAATCGCCACGCTAGCATCAATCAAGCCAATCAAGCTTGTGGGCACGCGAATGTAGTTGGTTTTGCGACGATAGGCAGAACAAGCAAACCCAGCAACATCGGTCGTGAGTCCGCCACCCACAACCAAAACAGGCTCCTTACGCACCAGTCCAAAGTCGGCAAACGCATCGACAATCTTCTCGAAAGTTCTCAGAGTCTTTTCAGGCTCTTTGATGCTGACTTGAAAAACAGTCAAATCGATTTGATAGTGAGCGAAGTACCGATCGATCTGCTGGCGATACAAACCGTAAACAGTTTGATCAATCACCATCAAGCAGCGTCTGAATGGTGCATAACTTTCGGCAATTTCGGGATTCCCAATTTTGAAAGCACCGTTTACATAGAGCAAACTGAAATCAATCTTTTCGTAGCCTTCAATATGAAAGGCACAATCTGTAGACGTAAAAGTAGCCCTGATGCCTGCCATAAGGTTTCATTCTGAGATTCTGTTACAAAGGTAACAGAATCTCAGAATTTATTCAACATCTCCTGGCAATTATGTTTTGCCCTAGTGGTCTGTCAAAGCAAAAGTGACGGATAATAGGGAATACAAATCAACAGAATCCCAGAAGCAATGCCCGCCAAACGATATCTGATCTCTCTGAGTGATGAGGACCGCCAAACTTTAGAACAACTGACAACTAAAGGAAAAGCCTCAGCCCGTAAAATTAATCATGCTCGTATCTTGCTCAAAGCCAATCTCAATCAAGAGGATAGAGGGTGGAGTGATCAAGCCATTAGTCAGGCTTTGAAGATCAGCACGAGGACGATTGAGAGAGTGAGGCAAAGATTTGTCGAAGAAGGGTTAGACTCGGCACTGATACCCCGTCCGAAGACTTCATTAAAGCTAAGAAAGATAGATGGAGAAATAGAAGCCCATTTAGTAGCGATCGCCTGCTCTCAAGCACCGACAGGTTATAATCGTTGGACATTACGACTATTAGCAGACCAAATGGTAGTTATGGGATATGTCGAGAATATTTCCCATGAAAGTGTGCGACAAGTGTTAAAAAAAATGAGATTAAGCCTTGGTTACGAGAATCTTGGGTGATTCCACCGGTCGCTAATGCCGAGTTTGTCTGCCAAAGGTCAGAAGTTTTACAACTTTATCCCACATTCCGCACCCTCAACTGTCACATAAGCTGTCCCCCTCCAGAGACTTGAGTAAAACCCACATTCCGCACCCTAAGTGTCACAACGTCTCAAAAGAGGAAGGGGCGTGAGTCAAAATACTTATCTAGAGGAGTGAGTTGGCGGCAAGCTGCCGGCAACTAAGTCGAAAAATTCAGGGTTCCCCCGGTCATTCGCAATAAACAGTGCTTGTTGAGAATGGCTGGGCAATCAGAC
>NZ_JADEXI010000222.1:0-6985 GCF_015207185.1 Microcystis sp. LEGE 08355
GGTATAGTTCACTTATCATTTTCGTTATTTAGGTCATATATGGTAAATATGACTTATCTTTTTTTGGAGTCTGTGTCTGTATTCCATGCTACATAAGCTTTTCAGCTGGCTTGTCCCCCTGTCAGCTTACGCCCACCTTACGGATTTGGTATGATAGAGACAATTATAGCAATTCCCATAGTTGTGAGGTACAGAGTCTTAGGTTTTGAGGAGTCAGGAGTTAAGATTTTGGTGTACCTCATGAGATTGGGAAACGCTATAGAACAGATTTGAGAACTAGGAAAAAATCTATCAATCTCCATCAATAAAACACCTTATTGACAAACATTTTGTTAACGAAGCCAATAAACTGTAGCGATAATAATACTCAGAATTACCACAGTCCAGCGCAGATAACTAGGAGAGATAATTCTGGCTAGTTTTCCCCCCAATAAACCCCCAATTAAAGAGCCAATTGCTACCACTATCGCCGCCGACCAATATACCTGATTAGAAAAGAGAAAAAACCAAGATGCCGCTACATTAACCACCAAAGAAAGCAACTGTTTTAAAGCATTTAATCTCGTGAGATTATCCTTGATAAATAAGCCCAAAATTGCTAACTCAATCACCCCTAAACCCGCCCCAAAATAACCACCATAAATTGAAGCGAGAGCGATGGGTAAAACCGCCAAAATTTCTGGGATATGACCATTTTCGTCCCCCTGTCGCCGCTGCAACCAAGAGCGTAAAGTATCTTGAAAAGCCAATAAAGCCGCCGCTAAAAGAATCAGAAAAGGAATCAGGCGCTCAAATACTTTATCACTACTATTTAACAGCAAAATACCACCGATAATGCCGCCAATAAATGCCGATGGTAGTAATAACCTAATCCGTTTTTGTTGCCCGTGCAGGTCTTTTTTTTGGGCGAGAGTTGCCCCCAGATAACCGGGGCATAAAGCGACGGTATTAGTCACATTTGCCATCACTGGTGGGATACCCACCGCCATCAGCGTCGGAAAAGTAATCAGACTACCGCCACCGGCAAGAGCATTAATTAAGCCGGCAGCCACCGCAGCGAGTGCTAAGAAGCCATACTGAATAGGCGTGAGCATTTAGGCGTTAGGGATAGTAATTAGGGCTAAATCAATTTTTTCCTCGTCAACTTGCTTAATTTCGGCTTTAATTCCTGGTCCAAAATATCTTTCGATTTTTTCCTGTTTTGCCAGCCACTTTTCTAGGGGTAAAAGGGGCGATTCAAATTCTAGGGTGAGACAATAGGCGGAATCAACAGCAGTTTCACGAATTGCCACTAAAGTCGGTCTTTCCTCGTCCGTGGGGCTTAATCCCAGCTTTTCTAGGGCTTCATCCAGATGCACTTCCTGTCCGTAGCGATAGCGGGTGACATCGTTGCGAAGTTTGGTTTGGGTGACAGTGGCCTGTTGTTGGCGCAATTGCAATATTTCGGGGCTAGTGGGTTTACTGAAGGGTATAGGTTTGATTTCTGAAGCTTTTAGGGCTAAACCTCCCAATAATAACGGTAATCCGTAGAAAAACCCCGCTAAATTTACCGTGGCGTTACCTTGGGCATAACCGATGATCCCGATAACCGTTAAAATACTGCCTAAAATTAAGCCAAAGTATGATAGTCTAATTTTTCTGAGCATGAAATAATTTTTTTCTTGAGTACGCTAATCCTTTAGAGATTATACAACTCAAGAGAATCTTTTTTGCAGGGGGGCAGTGGGGAGATTTTTCCGTTATCAGTCATCAGTCATCAGTCATCAGTCATCAGTGAAAAGAAAACAACGAACTTGACACTTAATAAGTAAGTAATCTCAATTAACTGTTAGATAGTGGGACAGGCTTCTGGTTTTTTGTATTTTATCTTTAATTGTAACCAGCTACTTAGTTGATGATAGGTGGTGCGTTAGGACGGATTGTTACCTTCAAGTCAAAACAGGAATTTTTGCCGTCTAACGCACCCTAGGTTTTACTTAGTTGATGATAGGTGGTGCGTTAGGACGGATTGTTACCTTCAAGTCAAAACAGGAATTTTTGCCGTCTAACGCACCCTACGTTTTACTATTGCCTATGTACTCGCAATTTTTCAATTAATTGAGATAATTTCTCGTCAGAAGCGGCAGTAATAAAGTCTAATTTAAACTTTTGTCCCTGACTGAGATATTCTGCATAACTAGACAGAAGAAAAGGACGAAACTTTTCATTATCAGCAATATAAACTTCAAAAAAAGCCACCAATAAAGCCCCCGTATAATCCTCGATTAAATTTTGATTAGGCAAAGTGATATCGACCACAGATTCCAGGGTTTTCTGCATTCCTGCATCCAATTCCGTAAAATTTACATGAGCTTGTCCCTCGACCATGGCCAGATATTTCTCCGGAGTTTTTAACCAAGTAAAAGGAATGGCCTGTTCAAAAATCGGATTAGCTGCCGGGTCATAACTTCCAGAACCCAGGAGGACAGGAATCGAGATTTTACTTAAACCTTTTTCCCCAAAAATACTGCGGTTAACGGGATTAGCGGCAAAGACGGCCGTGACTCGTTCATCGCGAAAATTATAGACCTGTCTAGGCAATTCTAGGGCGCGACATTCCAGTAAAATTGCGATATTAATCCCGGAATAAGGACGGTTACAATCTTTAGCAAGATTATCAAAATCGATGGAAGCACCGGCAACAGCAATGGCAGTATAACCTCCGAAGGAATGACCAGCTACTCCCACATTGGTGAGGTTAAGTTTACCTTGAAATTGACTAGCATTACGTCTTGCTAATTCATCGATGACAAAGCTAATATCTTTGGGTCGGTTAATAAACTCATCTCGATCAAAAATATTGCGATAATACCCAGCTAACATTCCTTGCAGGTATTTAATATCACTGCCGGGGTGTTGCGGTGCTGCTACTAAAAATCCGTAGGAAGCTAGATGTTCAATTGCTTGGGCATAATCTTCTGGTCGCGAGGCTAATCCGTGGGAAAAAATAATTACAGGTGTTTTACCCTCTCGGAAAGTTTGCGGGATATAAACATCCACATATAAACTGCGATTGCGACTGCTATCGGTTAGGTTCCAAACTTCTTTTTTTACCTGAAAGCTACCGCGCTGACGCAGATCGGGTAAACTGGTATAATTAATCGGTGGTTTAACGGCAGCCGCTTCCTCGGCTGTCCAGAGGCGCATATCTTTAATAAATATTTCCGCCACATAAACGGCATAATCAAGGGCTTTAGCTAATCCCAGGATTTCTTCCCCCTGTAACTGGATATTATTGGGTAATTTTTTCAGGACATTTAAAAGGGTTAATCCTCCCGGTTCAAAAGCGGCACTAACAATCGCACCCCGCAGGGCATATTTACCATTAATTCCCCCTTGAATGGTGATGCTTTTGCCCAAACGAGAGAGCATATCAGCACCCATCACACTATTAAAAAAACGAGATAGTAAAACAGGATTAATGTCAATTTTTGTTAATAAAGCTTCACGAAACTGCTCTCTTGCTTCGGGAGTTGCTCTGGCCAGAAATCTTTTTAAATTAGCGTCGATATTGCCTTCTTTAGCAAAGGTTTCTAGGGATGCTACCGATACGGAAAAGACGAGGGGAGTATAGACAAATTCAATTTCTTCGGCGGCTTTTAGGGGTAAAGCGGTCATACCCGCGGCGAAAAGACCTAGGAGAAAAGCTCGCAGCCGACGGGTGGGATTATTTCTGGGAAAACGACCTGGTAAACTATGGCTAATCATGCGGTTTTTGGCTAGGGTAAATGACAATAAGTGAACTACTCTCAAGGTCGTTGAGAGCTTCCTATTTCACAGGGGATTGCCTCAAGACAGACTTACGCCCAGCTTTTGGTCTGACATCCCCTCTATAGGCAGTATCGCTAGTTCCTAACGACAATATCCGTAAGCTTTCATCTCGAATATTTATTGCCGCATTTATGTCCCGGTCATAAGTTGTCTGACAATGTTCACAAGTCCATATTCTCATATCAAGGGATAAACTACCCACTTGATTTAGACAGACATGACAAGTCTTAGAACTAGGGAAAAACCTATCAACTTCGATATAGGTTTTTCCTTGCCATTCTGCCTTGTATTTAAGCATTGTACAAAACATTCCCCAACTACAATCACTAATAGCCTTAGCTAAATTATGATTGCGTACCATGGCTTTAACATTGAGGTTTTCTACAGCAATAACTTGGTTTTCGTTAACTATCTTACGGGATAGCTTGTGGAGAAAATCCTCACGACATCTTGAGATTTTAGAGTGAACTTTAGCTACTTTACGTCTAGCTTTTTGACGGTTGTTACTTCCCTCCTTTTTACGCAATAGCTTTTGTTGTTTCCTTTTTAGATTGCGTTGATGTTTAGCTAAATGTTTAGGATTATCATATTTACTACCATTGCTGGTAATAGCAAAATGATTAAGTCCTAAATCAATTCCTATGGCTTTTCCATCTATCCCCCCGTCTTCGTCACCACCCTGATTAAGGGTAGCTCCCCCCGCCTTCGGCACCCCCCTTATCAAGGGGGGCAGGGGAGATTGTCCATCATCAACTAAAATAGAAGCGTAGTATTTACCGTCTGGGTTTTTTGAGATAGTAACGGTTTTAATTGTTCCTGCAAATTCCCGATGACGAACACAATAAACTAAGCCAACTTTACCAGGTAATTTGAGGTAGTCACCTTCAAATTTGACCTTAGCTGGATAGCTAATTGATTGTTTACCATGTTTAGATTTGAATCTTGGTAATCTAGCTCGTTTCTCAAAGAAATTTTGATAAGCTTGCGATAAGTTCAAAGCAACAACCTGTAAACACTGAGAATAAGCATCTGTCAACCACTCATATTCTTTTTTGAGACTGGGCAATAGTCCTTGAATATAGTTTCGTGTCAGTCCTTTTCCCGTGGTTTTATAGGTTTCTTGGCATAAATTCAGGGAATAATTCCAAAACCAACGACAACAGCCAAAGCTTTTAGCTAAGGCTATTTCTTGCTCGGTATTAGGCTTAAGTCTGAATTTGTACGCTTTGTCCATAAGAGTTATCAAGAAACTATAACTATGATAACATAGTTTTGGGGAATTGTCTATATGTTGGTCAGCATTCTTGAGGGGAACCCTGGGGTGAATTACTTCGCCCCTTGAAAAGCCCCGTCCCATCGCACTAAGCGCGAGGGACGAATGCTGACACTAAGTTAAAAGTGAAAAGTGGCGGCGAGAAAGGGTCCGTTAAAGTTTTCCGTAAAACCGAATGCGTTATCGCCACTACCGTTTTTATACTCGATCCCGTAGAAACGATAGGCGAATTGCAGGGAAATTTGGCGATTCACCCACCAATCGACTCCGAAGAGGAGGTTCCAGCTTAGGTCTGTATCGCCGGCCAGCCCGAAACCGGAAGCGTCTCCCCGAATCCATAAAGTGATCGGATCGGACACCTGTACCCCAAATTTACCGCCGAGGAGCGGTTCAAACCAAGTTCTCCCCTGACTGAAGGTTTGTTGGAAGGTTTGGCTGAAGTTGACGAGGGGACTGGATAGCTGTACGGTAAGCGTTTCCTCGATATCAATACTGATACTATTGAGACGAAGGCCCGCATAGGGCTGGAACCAAATTAAGGGAAAAGAGCGATTAGAGGGTTTTTCGGGCAGTTCGTGGCTGATCGGAGCGCCGATGTGGTAACTGACGGCGAAATCGTAGATGCCCTGATCGAATTGTAGGTTTGTTTCCGAATCCGCTTCGAGTTGCTGTAATTGGCGATTGTCGGCGAATTCTTGTACCTGTTGCATTGTTTGTTCTAGTTGTTCGAGCGATTCTCGGGCGTTCTGAATTTCTTGTTCGAGTCGTTGCAGGGGTTCGCTATCTTTTAGCTCCCGTAACTCTTGGAGTTTCGCTTGCAGTTGTTGCAGGGGTTCGCTATCTTTTAACTGCTGTAGCTCCTGAACTTTCGCTTGCAGTTGTTGGAGGATTTCGCTATCTTTAGTCTGCCGCAACTCCTCAATCTTCCCTTGCAGTTGTTGCAGGGGTTCCCTATCTTTTAACTGCTGTAGCTCTTGAATCTTCCCTTGCAGTTGTTGCAGGGGTTCGCTATCTTTTAACCCCCGCAATTCTTGAATTTTTTCCTGCCCTCTAGCCAGTGCTTCCTGTATTTGCGAGAGCTTTTCTTGAAAATCCTTCAAATTTCCTAGCCGATCGCTAAAGGCAGGATCGCGGGGTAATTCTGCTATTTTCTTCTCTAAATCCCGGAGATCTCGAATATCGATATTATCCCGAATCTCACCTATATCCACCTCGGGGAGAGTCTGAATTTTTACGACCATTTCTTGTAAAGTATTCTGGCGTTCGGCCAATTGTCCTTGAAGGCTGTCAAGAGCCTGTTTAAATTCGTTTAGGCGCTCGGCTTTTCGCTCGACCTCTTGCCGCACCTCCAGTCGAATTTCTGCGAGGGTCGTCTTTAGTTCCTGCGCCTGCTCGATTTTCGGAACGATCTCTTGCTGGAAACGTTGCCGAGCGTTATCGATCGCCGTTTCCAGTTCCTGTAATTGTTCCTCCCGAAGGGCGACTTCTTGCCGTATCTGATTGCGCAATTCTTGGGCTGCCGCTGGTAATTGGCTTAATTGTTCGGTTTTTAGGGCTATATCCTGTCGTAAGGCTCGAATTTTGTCTCCTGCCTCTTGAAAGCTCCCCTCTTCTTTTAATCCTTGTATCCGATCGACCGACTGGGAGATGCCTTCGAGTCCATTGATCGCTTTTTGAATGCTCTGGTTGGCATCCCGACTCAGCAACCAATTCAAGGAGTTGATAAAATTCGGCTCTCGAACCCTTGTCTTCTGCAGGTTGATCACGTTTCTCAAGCTGGCGTAATAACCGTCGAAAATCAAACCGAAACGACCGTTCCAGGCTTCCACGCGCGCGCTACCCGTCACCCGGAGCGATTGTAATACTTCCCCGAGATCGAGATGATAGTTGACGGTACGTCCC
>NZ_JADEXI010000223.1:0-6979 GCF_015207185.1 Microcystis sp. LEGE 08355
AGCTTATGTAAATGGTCTTTTCTGCTATCGGTGATTTGAGCGTGAATCCTTGCTACTTTGATTCTCGCTTTTTCCCGATTTTTTGACCCTTTCTGTTTTCTAGAAAGATTTTTCGCTGCTCTTCGCAGTCTCCGATAATGCTTTTTAAAATACTTAGGATTAGATACTTTGTCACCATCGCTGGTAATCACGAGGCTACTAATTCCTAAGTCAATTCCGATGGCTTTATCTGTTACTGGTAGAGGCTTAATCGTTGGGTCATCAAATCTAATTGAGATATGCCAACGTCCAGAAGGATGTAATCTGACTGTTACTGTGCTTGGTTCACAGCTTTCTGGGATTTGTCTTGACCATCGAATAGGTAAAGGTTCTGTGCATTTAGCTAAATAGATTTGTTTGTCTTTGAACTTAAAAGCAGATTTGGTAAATTCGGCACTTCCTCCTTGATGTTTTTTCTTAAAGCTAGGATACTTAGTACGACCAGCAAAGAAATTAGTGAAAGCTGTTTGTAAATGTCTTAACCCTTGTTGTAAAGGTACACAGCTAACTTCGTTTAAAAACTCTAATTCTTCTTGTTTTTTCCAATCGGTTAGCATTGAAGAAGTTTCAGTATATCCTACTCTTTCTTGTCTTTCATACCAAGCTTGTGTTCTGAGATGGAGAGCTTTATTGTAAACCAATCTTACACAGCCCAAAGTGCGCCGCAATAGCGACTCTTGTGTTGGTGTGGGGTAAAATCGAAACGAGTAGGCTTTTTCCATGTCTCACATTTTAGCATATATTTCGTAAACGATGCTCATATTTAACAGTAAAGCCGTCGTAGAACGACGGGGTTTCAGACCCAAATTTTCGATGACAACTTGTTAGAACTACTCGCTCAATCTGAATCGGGAGCTTGGGTTATCGCGGAAGAGAAAGTTGAGAAAATCACCCATGTCCAAGTCGTGAATTTTGACGGGATGCAAATGATTGAGGCTATCTTTGACCGAAATGCCAGCTACAGAAGAGATGATGGCAGGCTAGTGATCAAATTTCTAGACGGGCACATCGTTAATTGCAATGTGTCGTTTGACGGACAAAACCCTGTTCGCTATATTTGAGGAAGTTCTATCGAATGTCTCACCTTGAGGTTTCTGCATGGATATCGCGGCTACACTAAATGAAATTACAACTTTAAGTGTTGAGGATAGAATCCTTCTGGTTCAAGCGATTTGGGACAGTATTGCAGTGGAACAGGTGTATCCTGATTTAACCGAGGCGCAAAAACACGAACTCGATCAGCGGATTGAGGGTCATAATAATGATCCCGATAACGTCCTCACCTGGGAAGAGATGAAAGCATCAGTCAGAAAGCAAGCATGAAGTATGTACTGGTATTTCGTCCAGAAGTCCGTGACGACCTCAGCGATGCCTATGATTGGTATGAGAGTCAACAAGCTGGTTTGGGTGATGAATTTATTGATTGTGTAGATGACTTACTCAATCAGATCGGCATGATGCCAGAGTCTTATGCAATCGTTTACCTGGACATTCGACGAGCAGTCATCAAACGATTCCCATATGCTGTCTACTATCGAGTGATTTCAAGTCGGGTCGTTGTGACCGCAATTTTTCATGGTCGGCGTGATCCAAAGTCATGGCGATTGCGAACCTAACAACCCCAATGCACCCGACCATTGAGGTTATTGGTTAGTGCGATGCCGAAGGCACTGCGTAGCAGGGCGCATCGCTTCGTGGGTTGGGTTGAGCGAAACAATACTGGGGCAAAAATAGCTCAATTCGCTTGAAAAAGCGCAACCCAACCACCCCAAAGGTTACTCTTTGTTGGGTTTCCTTGGGTTAACCCAACCTAAAATAATTGATGCTCTATCGATCGCCCATTTTCAGACCAAAACTCGAAGTATAAGCAGATTAAATATTACTACCTATTGACAAATTAGTATATATGTTGTAAGACGGGGTAATATACAGAAAGTTGACCCATATCGTTACTCTGGAGACTGTTATGCAGAAAGTTTTCGTATAATATGTAGTTAGGCACAATAAAATAAGCTATTTAAATATGTTCGGTAAATAAGTACATGAATATCATTGCGTCCATCATCGACCAACGCTTGGTATCAGTTAGCAACGACATTCGTCAAAAAGCTTCTGAAGAACTACGAATCACAGATGAAGGCCGGCTTAAGTCTTTGGCTTTTGTATATCTGTGCGTTAAAACCATTTTAGATTTAGATGGAGATGATGTTTTTGATTGCTTAACAGAAGGAGGTGGTGACTTTGGAGTAGATGCTATACATATCTCAGAAGAATATGACGGTGAATTTACAGTTAGTTTATTTCAGGCAAAATATAAGAACAACCTAGAAGGAAAATCTGAATTTCCTGAAGGAGGTATAAAAAGTTTAATAAACGCAATTAATTACTTATTTAATCCAGCAGCTAAACTAGAACATATTAATCAACGACTGCTTGTGAAAGTGGAAGAAGCTCGTAGCCTAATCCGAGATGGCTATATTCCCCAAGTTCGGACAATAGCTTGCAACAATGGGCGGAAATGGAATTTATCTGCTCAAGAGGCTATTGATCGTGCTGAGTTTGGAGATCAGGTGACATGGGAATATGTTAATCACGAGCGTTTAGTCAAAATTCTTCAAGCTTCTAAACCCGTAAAAGATACTTTGCAGCTAAGTGGCAAAGCTATTGTGGAAGATATGGAGTTTAGCCGAGTACTGTTGGGTAGAATTTCGGTGACAGAAATTGCCACACTTATAGAGCGACATGGAGAACGTTTATTAGAGCGCAATATTCGTCGCTACTTGGGTTTACAAGGAAATCGCGTAAATGAGGGTATCCGTCATACTTTAACTAGCGATGAAAAAAACAATTTTTACTTTTATAATAACGGGGTCACGTTGACTTGTGATAGTTTCTCATACAACGCATTGCAAGATGGCGATTACAAAGTGCGTGTTGAGAATTTACAAATCATTAACGGTGGTCAAACGTGTATGACCATATTTAAAACCTTGCGAGAACCAGATTTAATTAATAAAAATGCCCAAGCTTTTGTTCTTTTAAGACTCTATCAATTGCCTCGTGAAAATGAAGGTTTAGTTCAAAGAATTACCTACGCAACCAATAGCCAAAATCCAGTAGACCTCAAAGATTTACGTGCTAATGATGAGCACCAGAAAATATTGGAAAAGGATATTGAGCAATTAGGATTTAACTACAGGCCTAAACGTTCCAATACTCCTACTCGCTCTGCTGATATTACTTCAGGAGTAGCTGCTGAGGCAGTATTATCCGTTTGGCGAAGAAAACCTCATCAAGCAAAGTTTTTCTCTCGTGAACATTTTGGGAAACTGTATGATACAATCTTTACTGATCAATTAAATGGAGCGCAAATCGTAATAGCTGTTCAGCTTTACAGAATTGCAGAAAACCGCCGCAAAAGACCTGAGTCTACTGACCCAGATTTTGTCCGCTATGCTTCATGCTTTATTGCAATGCAGATGGGACAAAAACTTTTGGCTGATATGAAAGTTCAGATGAAAGACATTAGTCATCAAAATTTTCAATCAGCCCAAATGCTTATTGATCAAAATGGGGAGAGTTACTTTAATGCTTCATTACAGGATATTAAACAGGCACTTCAGGATCTTTATGGAGAACAAGAGATTTCCTTGCAGCAGCTATCTGCAACATTTCGACGTGGTGATTTAATAAGTAGACTTCAATGAATCAAATCGGTTCAATAATTCGACTTCTTTTCTTGCAAACTCGCTTAACCTAACTTCACCGTTAGCTGAAATATTGGTGAATTTTCAAAGTTGCCTGTTGCTGTGTAACTTCACAGATTAATATAGTGCGATGCCAAAGGCACTGCGTAGCAGAGCGCAATCTTGTAGGGTGCGTTCCCTAAGGCAACTTCTACCGCTCCACCAATAGATTTTTGAGGAACGCACCATGCTCATTGATTGAAGCTGTAAGTGCGATGCCGCTCTTGTGGGCTAAGTTGGGGAATGTTAGCGAAGATTGCCAATGTTTAGGTTAAAATAGAGGGGCAAAAGTGGCAACGGGGTCAGGACAATGACAGTTAATCAACTCCGCTACAGCAAAGAAGAATTCGCTCGACGTGGTAATGAGATTTATCAATCTCAGGTGCGCCCCCAAGTCGAGGAAGGCAATCATGGGAAGATTGTAGCCATAGATATTGAAACAGGTGCTTTTGAGCTTGCCAATGACACAATAACTGCTTCTAATCGATTGCTTGAACGAAACCCTGATGCTCAAATCTGGCGTGTCCGAATTGGGTATAAAGGCGTTCACCGCTTTGGTGTAGGTCGTCTGCTTTAACTTTATGATGAACGGAATTGTTGATCAAAACTGCGAGGCAACGCTTCGGTTAGTCGTAAGCAATGAGAGTAAACAGAGGCAGGTAATTGATGCTGTTATTGATACAGGGTTCACAGGCTTTTTGACCTTACCTCTGACAGTAATCAGTTATCATTAAGAAAACGCCGGATCGTTAACCTAACAGAATTAACCCCACAATCCCACCCGAAAAGCTTGAAAAACAGGGAACCGGTTATGCCAACCACCTACGATTGCGATTTAATTCTCTGGGCCCGGGATACGGCTCAACTTTTGCGGGAACAACGCTGGGATGCCATTGACTGGGAGCATTTAATCGAGGAAATCGAGGATTTGGGGAAAAGTGAACGCAGTGCGATTGGTTCTCAAATGGAGCGAATTTTGCTTCATCTGCTCAAGTGGCAATATCAACCCCAACGGCGCTCCGATAGTTGGCTGGATTCCATCAATGATGGGCGATCGCAAATTCGTCGTAAGTTAGAGGATAGTCCCAGTTTACGCGGTTATCCCGCGCAAATTTTGGATAAGGAATATACCAGAGCGCGTCGAGAAGCCGCCAGACAAACGGGTTTAATCCTTAGCATTTTTCCAGAGTTTTGTCCCTATACTATCGCGCAGGTGATCGAAGATTGGTGGCCCCAGTGATAGCCTTGATTAAAGGTTAAATAATCCTAAATCCGGTTATTAAAGACTGATTATTTATTCTCCCTTTTTGCATGAGTGCATGAGCAGAAAACGGGTTTCTCCGAGAAACCCGTTTTCTGTGCGTTGCTCAACCGATTTAGTATTATGTGACAGTTGAGGGTGCGGAATGTGGGATTGATCGTCCATTTTCAGACCAAAACTCGAAGTATAAGCAGATTAAATATTACTACCTATTGACAAATTAGTATATATGTTGTAAGTCGGGGTAACATACAGAAAGTTGACCTATATCGTTGCTCTGGAAATTGTTATGCAGAAAGTTTTCGTATAATGTGTAGTTAGGCATACCTTCCACCTTCCTACCTTCCTTTCACTTTCAATCTAGATATGAGATGTCAGATTTAACAAGCATTGAAAAGATTAAACTAGAGAAATTGCTCGAAATGGGCAATGGTTATGTGCTTGATTTTTCAAACATAACCTTCCGAGAATTCGTCTTAGAAAATTTAAATATCGATATATATGATGAAAAATATAATTATAGTAGTGGCTCAAAAGCAAATCGATTAAGAGGTTTTTGGAAAGAAGAATCTAATTCTACAGTAGGAAAACTGATAGAAACACTTTTGGAATACTGGAAAACAAAAAAGTCAATAACTCGGAAAGCTATCACCACTGAGGAGGAAAATTTATTTAACGAATGTCAAAAAATTGTAGAAAGATTGCAAGGAGGTAATACAAAGAATCCTAATCAGGATTCTCAGAGGAAGGAGGAATTTTCTTCACTTCGATCCAGTCTTCTGCTGGAATTTGATAACTTTACAAAGTTAATAAATTCGGAAGATAAGAAACAGCGAGGATTTTCACTTGAAGACTTGCTAAAACGTATTTTTTCTCTTTATGAGATTCCAACTCAAAAAAGCTTTAGGAGAAATGAGGGTGGAGAACAAATAGACGGCGCATTTAAGCTTGAAGGCTGGTACTATCTAGTTGAATGTAAATGGACTCAAAACTTAACGGATATACGGCAACTTGATAGCCTTTATGGCAAAATCAGCCGCTCTGGTAAACAGACATTGGGATTATTTTTATCGATCAATGGTTGGTCAAAAAATGTATGCCCCTTACTAAAGCAGAATAATGACAAATCTATCATTTTGATGGATGGTTATGACTTACGATCTGTTCTTGTCGAGCATAATAATTTGGACCTGAAAAATTTACTTATGAAAAAGTTGGAATGCTTAAATTTGGAAGGAGAGCCATTTTACAGCGCACATCAACTATTACAAAATACTATGAACAATCAAATTGTGTAGTGTGATCGCAATCGCCGTAGGGTGCGTTCCCTAAGGCAACTTCTACCGCTCCAGCGATCGATTTTGGGGAACGCACCATGCACATTGATTGAAACTGTAAGTGCGATGCCGCCCTTGTGGGCCAAGTTGGGGAATGTTAGCGAAGATTGCCAATGTTTAGGTTAAAATGGAGGGGCAAAAGTGGCAACGGGGTCAGGACAATGACAGTTAATCAACTCCGCTACAGCAAAGAAGAATTCGCTCGACGTGGTAAAGAGATTTATCAATCTCAGGTGCGCCCCCAAGTCGAGGAAGGCAATCATGGGAAGATTGTAGCCATAGATATTGAAACAGGGGCTTTTGAAGTAGCAAAAGACAGCCTCACAGCTTCCGATCAACTTTTAGCCCGATTGACCTATGCTCAAATTTGGTTCGTAAGAATCGGACATCGAGCAGTTCATCGAGTCGGTTTGATTGGGGCAAATTTATTTCAATGATTAATCAACTCTACGCTTGTTTTTGCACAATCTGGCTCTTCGGGAATTGTTATGCAAATAATTAACTTAAAATAAAATTCGATGAGAGCAACTACGCTCAAAAGTAGCTGAAATTCATACAGGAAAGGACTTAAGGCACAAACAGGTTAATACCAAAAG
>NZ_JADEXI010000224.1:0-6932 GCF_015207185.1 Microcystis sp. LEGE 08355
GTTCAAAATTCACTTCATCCACCGCTTTAATAAATTTCTTTTCTTTATTAAAAAAACTATCTAAAAAGTTACCTTCTAGGGTATAATACTGTTTTAAATTATCCACCTTTAACACCGTTTCTTTGCCTTGAATTGCTGTAGATTTTTCCTGCCGCAGCTGTAGGTGTAAAGCAGCGGCCAAAAGAGAACGAGTGTAGGGGTGTTGAGGTGTGTTAAAAACTGTTTTTACCGCTCCCGATTCGACAATTTTGCCCCCCTGCATCACCGCTAATTGATCGCAATATTCTCCCACCAGCGCTAAATCATGGGAAATTAACAATAATCCCATCTGTTCCTCGCTACATAAACGCTTTAATTCCCGCAGAATTTCCGCCGAAACCGTCACATCTAAACTGGTGGTGGGTTCATCGGCAATAATTAACTTAGGGTTTAATAATAAAGCTAAAGCAATAGCCACTCTTTGCCGCATTCCCCCGCTAAATTCGTGAGGATATTGGGACCAACGATTAGCGGGAATTTTTACTTTTTCTAGGACAGTACAAGCTTGACTTTTAGCTTGACGATAGGTTAAATTTCGTCGATGAGCTTGCAAAGTTTCCACACAATGATCGCCAATAGTCATCAGCGGATCTAGTCGCGTCATCGGATCTTGAAACACTAATCCCACCTCTTCCCCGCGAAACTTTTCTAACTGTTTGCTAGACAAAGATAAAAGCGATCGCCCTTCAAAGGTAATCTCACCTTCCACGTGAGTGCGATTGGGTAATAACCTTAAAATAGCCTTACCGATGGTCGATTTTCCACAACCAGATTCACCCACTAATCCCAAAGTTTCCCCTTTGCCTATACTAAAAGATACCCCATCGATCGCCCAAGAGGGAGAACTTAATTCGGTCGGGTAGGCAATTTTTAGGTCTTTAATTTCCAACATGAGGCGATCGGTAACGATAAAAGTTAGGACTTAGGGTCAAGTATGCCACACAAACGGCGATCGAGCATTTAATCACTAATCGACAACTGCCCCTAACAAAACCCGACAATACCCCTTTAAAGTCGCCACTCGCTCGCTAATTATCTGTAAACGCTTCTCCCGTCCTTGCCGCGCTGAGGCCAAAAATAACCAATCCGTCTCCAGCAATCGCCAGGATCGATATAGTTCCGTCTGGACCGCGCGCCAACGATTAGCCACCTCTGGGCTGAAATTGTCATCATTTAGTGACAATATCTCCCCTTCTAGACAGGTTTGTAAAGCTTGAAAAGATTGTAACCCCGTGGAAGCGTCCCCATCCAGAAGGGCAAGACTGAAATCCTCCAGTTTTCTTAACAAAGATTTGTAGGCTTGATGGTAATTTGTCGGTAGCATCCAATACAAAGCGCGTTAGAATTTGTTACATAAGATTAACGATTTGCCGTCACGGTTGCAAGTCCTCCCTCCTCCCAACCAGAGACAAAAACTTAAAAGAATCCTGCCCTTTTCGCCGATCGATCCGATTCCAGTGTTAGAGAGTTAAGCAATCTGGCATCCCTTCGGCCTAATAATTTTCTAGTTATCCGTCTCCACCACCCCTATTATCCATCTCCCCCATCTAACCATGAACGCCATCACTGCCACCCAACCAGAAACCCTCACCGTCCTTCCCCGGGCCACGGAACCGAAAAAAGCGTTAGTTTTACCCGATTGGCTGAAAGAATGCCTAATTACCCACGAAAACGCCCCCCAGAATCCCGATAGCGATTTAATCTCTAGGGCCTTTAATTTCGCTCACAAACTCCACGAGGGGCAGTATCGCAAATCCGGGGAACCCTATATCGCCCATCCTATAGCTGTAGCGGGATTACTGAGAGATCTGGGGGGTGATGGGGCAATGATCGCGGCGGGATTCCTTCACGATGTGGTGGAAGATACGGAAGTCACCCCCGAAGAAATCGAGGATAGATTCGGTGTCGAGGTGCGTAATTTGGTGGAAGCGGTGACAAAACTCTCCAAATTCAACTTTTCTAGTAAAACTGAACGGCAAGCGGAGAATTTTCGCCGAATGTTTCTGGCGATGGCTCAAGATATCCGCGTCATCGTGGTAAAATTAGCCGATCGCCTGCACAATATGCAAACCCTCGAACACCTCACCCCGCAACAGCAGCAACGCATTGCCCTCGAAACTAGAGAAATCTTTGCTCCACTGGCTAACCGTTTAGGGATTGGGCGATTTAAATGGGAATTAGAGGATTTATGCTTTAAATACCTCGAACCCGATGCTTATCGTCAAGTCCAGTTATTGGTATCGGAAAAACGGATCGATCGAGAGGCCCGCATCGAAACTGTTATTAACACATTGCGGGAAAAATTGCAAGAAATTGGCATAAAAGTTCTTGATTTACAAGGTCGCCCCAAACATCTCTACGGCATTTATCATAAAATGCACAATCAGGGCAAAGAATTCGAGCAGATTTATGATATCGCCGCCGTCCGCATTATCGTCGAAACTAAAGAGGAATGTTATCGTTGTTTAGCCATAGTTCACGACCAATTTACCCCGATTCCCAACCGTTTTAAAGACTATATCGGTTTACCAAAAGCTAACCGTTATCAATCTCTCCATACCACCGTTGTTGGTTTAAATGCCCGTCCCCTAGAAGTGCAGATTCGCACCCTAGAAATGCACCATGTTGCTGAATACGGGATTGCAGCCCATTGGAAGTATAAAGAAACCGGTTCTAGTCACACAACTTTAACCGCTGAGGATGAAAAATTCGCTTGGCTGCGTAATCTGCTCGACTGGCAAAAAGACCTTAAAGATGGCCAAGAATACATGGATGGCCTGAAAAATAATTTCTTTGAAGAAGATATCTATGTTTTCACCCCTAAAGGTGATGTGGTGGCCCTGGCCCAAGGTGCGACACCAGTAGATTTTGCCTATCATATTCACAGCGAAGTAGGTAATCAGATGAAAGGGGCAAGAATTAATGGTAAATGGTCAGTTCTTGATGCTCCCTTGCAAAATGGTGATCTGGTGGAAATTCTCACCAGCAAAAATAGTCACCCTAGTTTAGATTGGTTAAATTTTGTCGTTACTCCTAGCGCCAGAAATCGCATCCGGCAATGGTACAAAAAATCGCGCCGAGAAGAAAATATTAGCCGAGGTCGTGATTTATTAGAGAAAGAATTGGGGAAAACTGGCTTCGATGCCCTGCTAAAATCAGAACGAATGCAATCGGTGGCTAAACAGTGCAATTATGTGGCAGTAGATGATTTATTGGCGGCTTTGGGTTACGGCGAAGTTACCCTAAAAAATGTGGTTAATCGTCTGCAAGAAACAGTTAAAAATCAACAGGAAATTTTAACGGTCAAAAATCCGCCCGATGTCCTAACTGATTCCCAATTGATTCTACCATCTTCTCCCGTTCAAAGGGCTTTACCCGTCAGTAAATCACCGATCGCCGGTGTGGAGGGATTAGTCTATCGTTTGGCTGGTTGTTGTTGTCCTTTACCCGGAGAAAATATTACCGGCATAGTCGCCCATGCGGGGGAAGGTATTGTTATTCACCGTCAGGGCTGCTCGAATGTGGAAAAAGCCGAAGCTGAACGCTTAATTCCTGTTAGTTGGAACCCTATAGATGACCAGGGACGTTATCAAACTTATCCGGTAAATATTCAGATTGAAGTGATTGATCGCGTCGGGGTTTTAAAAGATATTCTCTCTCGTTTAAGTGACCAAAATATTAACGTTCGCAATGCCGGAGTTAAGACTAATTTCGGTAAACCCGCTTTAATTTCCCTGAAAATTGAAGTAAAAGACCTGCAACAATTTGAACGCTGTGTTATTCAAATTAAGCTGATGAGTGATATTTTAAACGTTCGTCGCATCAGTCAGGTAAAAAGCGATCGAGAGTAGGGTGAACCTGGAATTGCTGCTCATATTCCCCAAACGCTGGAGTGCCTTAGATTTTGAAGTGCGATGCTGACACTGACTAAAACCACGAGGGCAATATCTGCACTTTTCGTCACCGAACAACGTAGGATCGATAATTAATCTGAGCGCAAAAATCCTTATGTTATTATCCCTACTCTCAGTCATCAGTTTTCTGATTAGTTTTCTGGTGGTTGCCCTGATTAAACAACGTTTTAGTCAACAATTGTTAGATATTCCCAATGAGCGTAGCAGCCATAGTCAACCCACACCTAGAGGAGGTGGACTCGGTTTTGTCGTCGCTTTTGCTCTGACCAGCAGCCTCAGTTATTTTCTCGTTCCTCCTTCCCTACCTCTTATTCCCCTGTGGCTGTCTCTGACTCCTTTAATTATTATCGGCCTTCTCGATGATCGTCGCGGTATTCCCTCTAGTATTCGCTATTTAGTGCAGTTATCCTCCGCTAGTATTGCGGTCACTTTTTTCGGTGCTTTTCCCCAATCTTGGCTATTAGATTTGGGTTTTGGCGGCAAAATTTTAGCTATTATTCTCACAATTATCGGCCTGACTGCGATCATTAACTTTTATAATTTTATGGATGGTCTTGATGGCTTGGTGGCTGGCTGTACGGCGGTACAATTAGGATTTCTCGCTCTCTATTTTCAGCAACCAATTTTATGGCTTTTAGTGGCAGCTTTAGGTGGTTTTCTCCTCTGGAATTGGTCGCCAGCCAAAATTTTTATGGGCGATGTGGGTAGCACCAGTCTAGGGGCAATTGTCGCTATGGTTTTAATTAGTAACCAGGGCAATCAAAGTCAAGCTTGGTCAGCTTTAACTATCACTTTTCCTCTGATTGGTGATGCTATTTATACCCTGATTTGTCGATTATTCAGAAATGAAAATATCTTCCAATCTCACCGCAGTCACCTTTATCAAAGATTACAAAAATCAGGCTTGTCTCATTCACAAGTAGCGATTATTTATATGGGGGTAACTCTCCTGATTGCTATTAGTGTTAACTACTTAGGAAACCTAGGAGCATGGCTGAGTTTACCTCTGATTCTAGGATTAATTGTTCTCGGAGAAATTTATCTGAACAGGAGAGTTAGCGAGCATAATTTAGCGGGGACAAGAAAAGAATAATTTTTTATTGCTATAGACCGAGGGGTTATTAAAAGAGGGCGAATGCAATTCGCCCCTACAATAATCTTATTTCCCATTCATCAACGATTTTTATTTTATGTATCCTGCGCTGCAGGGCAAAAATAGCTAGTTATATGTTCGCCGATTTGTTTTGCTTATACCAAATCAGTGTTAAAATGGATTGTTCCCCCACTTCCCACTCTCCTAGAAAGTTTTTTATTTCACTCAAAAACTGCTGGTTTTAAGCTGGCAAAAACAAAGCTATTTATCTATTATCCCTACCAACCAAGAGAAAAGAAAAAATTAATATTTATCGGCTGGAGTTAGCTGATATGATTAGGGGGATGACTATCATTCCAAGGTCAATGAGCGCAAGAACATTATTCGATAAAGTCTGGGACGCACACACGGTTAAGATTCTTCCCAGTGGACAGACACAATTATTTATCGGACTGCATCTAGTGCATGAAGTCACCAGTCCGCAAGCTTTTTCGATGCTGAGAGAAAGGGGTTTAAAAGTATTATTTCCCAGACGGACCATTGCCACCGTCGATCACATCGTCCCCACCGAAAATCAGGCGCGTCCTTTCCTTGACGATTTGGCCGAGGAAATGATCCGGGCGATCGAAACTAATGTTCAAACCAATCATATTCCTTTCTACGGCATCGGTTCCGGCAATCAGGGCATAGTTCATGTGATCGCTCCCGAACAGGGTCTAACCCAACCCGGGATGACGATCGCCTGTGGTGATTCCCACACCTCCACCCACGGAGCTTTTGGTGCGATCGCTTTTGGCATCGGCACTTCCCAAGTGCGCGATGTTCTTGCTACTCAAACCCTATCCCTATCGAAATTAAAAGTGCGTCGAGTCGAGGTAAACGGCGATTTAAACCCCGGGGTCTATGCTAAAGATGTAATTCTCCATATTATCCGTCAATTGGGCGTTAAAGGCGGTGTTGGTTACGCCTACGAGTATGCTGGTAGTACAATCGAACGGATGTCCATGGAAGAAAGAATGACGATTTGTAACATGGCGATCGAAGGTGGGGCCCGATGTGGTTATATCAACCCCGATCAAATCACCTACGATTACCTCAAAGGTCGTGATTTTGCACCCAAAGACTGGGAAAGTGCGGTTAATTGGTGGGAAAGCATTAAAAGCGATGCCGATGCGGTTTATGACGATGTGGTGGTCTTCGATGCCGGCGAAATCGAACCCACAGTTACTTGGGGGATTACTCCGGGCCAAGGAATCGGGGTTAACGAAGTCATTCCCACTCCCGATAGTTTACCAGCCAGTGAAAGAGCGATCGCAGAGGAAGCCTATCAATACATGAAACTCACCCCCGGCACCCCGATTAAAGGCACAAAAATCGATGTCTGCTTCGTCGGTAGCTGTACTAACGGCCGGATCAGTGATCTGCGCGAAGCGGCCAAATTTGCCCAAGGTCATCGTGTTGCCCCCAATGTGAAAGCTTTTATCGTCCCCGGTTCCGAAAGAGTCAAAAAACAGGCGGAAGCGGAAGGATTAGACCAAATTTTCCTCGCATCGGGCTTTGAATGGCGCGAGGCGGGCTGTTCCATGTGTTTAGCCATGAATCCCGATAAATTGCAGGGAGATCAAATCAGCGCCTCCTCCTCCAATCGTAACTTTAAAGGTCGTCAAGGTTCCGCTTCTGGTCGTACTTTGTTGATGAGTCCGGCTATGGTGGTAGCGGCAGCAATTAAAGGGGAAGTCACCGATCCAAGGGAGTTGTTAAATTAAATAGGGTTTGCTGAAAAAGTTTGTTACTGGGGTCAGGAGTCAGGAGTCTCCGAGTCAGGAGGCAGGAGATAGGGTGATAGGGTTTTGGGGTGATAGGGCGATGAGACAGCTTCCCCACAC
>NZ_JADEXI010000225.1:0-6923 GCF_015207185.1 Microcystis sp. LEGE 08355
CCGATCGCACCCCCCATCAACTCAACAAATTTTTTACTGATAGGTAAACCCAATCCTGTCCCCTGTTGGGATTTTCGTCCCGTTTCCGTTTGGTTAAAGGGTTGAAATAGCTTATAAATCTCCTCTGGGGCGATTCCTGCGCCTGTGTCTTCAATTTCCCAGAGCAATCGCTGATAATCTCCTCTTTTCTCCCCTACTTTTCCCCGGAGAGTTACCCCTCCCGACTCAGTAAACTTCAATCCGTTACCCAAGAGATTGATTAACACCTGTCGCAATTTACTTTCATCAGTACATATATATTGAGGCAGATCGGAGCTGCGATCAAAAATTAAGCTTAAAGCTTTTGCCTGCGCTTGTGGACGGAGCATTTCGGCAATATTATCTAAAAGAGCGTATAAATCGAAATTACTAGGGTTAAAAACCGTTCTTCCTGCTTCTATCTTCGACATTTCTAGAATATCGTTGATTAACTCTAATAAATGTTCCCCGCTACGATTGACAATTTCCAAATATTGCCGATATTCACTGCTGATGCTGCTATCCCGGGATATTAAGCGAGTAAAACCCAAGATAGCATTAAGAGGAGTGCGTAATTCGTGGCTCATGTTAGCTAGAAACTCACTTTTAGCTTTATTTGCCTTAACTGCCGCTTCCTTAGCCTCTTTTAACTCTTTTTCCGCTTCATATCTACTTTGTGCGATCGCAATTAATTCTCCCAGCAACCGGACAAAGGTGACATCTTCCCTTGTCCATTGCTTTTCTGCACTTGCATCCAATCCCAGATAACCCACCGTTACCCCATAACTATCCCACATGGGAACGATTAAGAGACAGGGAGTAGAACTATGAGCGAGAATAGTTCTTTCAGGGATAGCAGTAGCTGGTAAATCGTCTAAAGAGTTTATTTTAACTGGAATACCGTTTAATAATTGTTCCGAAAACCAGGGAAAGGTTTCCGTCGAGAGATTTTGTGATTGTTCCCGAATCGGGATAACTTGCGGATAGTCGGGGTGACAGTATTCATAAACCATACTCCACTGCTGACGACAGGTCGAATATTGAATAATGTAACAGTGAGCGCTCTGGGTAAATTGACAGAGCAGTTCTAGGGTATGATCGATCGCCAAGTGGATATCTTGAGAAATTAGTAATCTTGTCACCCGCGAGAGCAAATTATCGCGATAGGACTGCGTTTCTAGGGTTTTTTCCCGTTTTTTAGACTCTAGTTCCTCAAAATCATTCATAATCAGTTATCAGTTATCAGTTATCAGTTATCAGTTATCAGTTATCAGTTATCAGTTATCAGTTATCAGTTTCACTGAAAAAAGCTTCCCATCTGCTGTCTTCTGTCTCCCGACTCAAAAAACAGTAAACTTTTCCCCTATCATGTTCTATAGGAATTTTACCGAATCAATATGCTCAAATTATTAGCTTCTCTCCTTCTCTCCTGCTGTATAGCCTTGGGTGTTTCCCTGTCACCGGCTGCTGCCATGGGAGTCTATGACCTCCCCATTTTAAGCTCTGGAGCGCCCACTTATGTGGTCGATCCCGTTGCGGCCATTAGTGCCGCTAACGAAGGAAAATTAAATAAAGATCTGAAAAACCTCGCCGAAAAAACCGGCCAAGAAGTGAGAATGGTGGTAGTCCGGCGCTTGGATTACGGTCAAAAAATTGACAATTTAGCCGATGATATCCTGAGAGAATGGTATCCTAACTCCGAAGATCGTGCCAATCAAACTATCATCGTCCTTGATACTTTAACCAATAAAACTGCTATTCGGGTTGGGGAGGAAGCAAAACCCCTATTAACCGATGCTATTGCCGATAGTATCCTCTCGGAAACTATGGCAGTTCCCCTCAAAGATGGGGGAAAATATAATCAAGCTTTACTCGATGCTAGTCGTCGTCTAACGGCGGTACTTTCTGGAGAAGCGGATCCCGGACCGCCGGAAGTAGCGACAATTAATATCGAAAGTACCTTTACTACCGCGGAAGAAACTGACGATAAAAGCGCCACGATTTGGGTGATAGTTTTACTGGTTTTAGCTACAGTAATCCCCATGGTCACCTATTTTTGGTACGCTGGTTTCGGTCGCTAAATTAAATTAATGTTCTGGGACTGATACAGCTAAAATATTCTCAAAGATAGTACAATCCTCAGCCTGAATGAGCAAGATGAAGTAACTTCTAAGTGGGTGGGTGGAATTAAATATAAGATGAACGTAGGTTGGGCTTCGGCCGTGAGCTCAGCCGAACGGTTGAAGCATGAAACCCAACGCCCTACAAATAATTGTGCCTACCTACTTAGTAGATTTTAGTTGTATCAGTTCACCCTATTTACTTAACATTAATAACTAATGTCTAAACTGGTAAATAAATTACAATCCTATTATCGAGAGGAGGAAGGAACTTACTTAATTGAAATTAAACTTAATCAGTTACAGCAAGTCTTTAATTCTCTCGATCCTTCGCCATTTTTAGATAGAGATTTAGACGATAACGCCGAAAATTATATTATTAACTCTGTGGATGAATTTCCCCTCAATACCCCCCTTAAATTAGTCTTTTATCTCCCCAGTCAAGAACAAAACACCGCCCGACATCTGTTACCCTCAGCTTTACATAATTATTTTGACTATCGCCAACAGGGAGAACAAAGAAAATTACGCACAATTTGGCGACAGGGACGCGTATCTTTGATAATTGGTCTCTCCTTTCTTTTTGTTTGTTTGAGTCTCAGCGAATTAATTGGTCGTTTTGGCAGCGATACATTTATTCACTTCTTAGAAGAAGGACTATTAATTAGTGGTTGGGTGGCCCTCTGGCGACCTTTAGAAATTTTTCTTTACGAATGGTGGCCCGTCAGTTATCAACAAAAGATTTTTGCTAAACTAGCCCACATCCCCATTGAAATTCGTCTATTAGAGGAACCATCCACCCCGGACTCTTTTCGATAGCTCTAATCCTGCCGATGGCTTGTGTTCAAAGTTACAAAGCTTTTATTTGAAGCAGTTTACAATAAAAAAAATCCGTACAAAGCTTATCGGTTTTCAGCTTGGCTATTACTTTCTCCTCAAACTTTTAACTAAGTAGTCGGTCCCAACTTTTTTCAGTCTGGCGATTATTGGCGTTTCATCCCGACAAATCCCGACAAAATTGCTATCTAGATAGGGTTTGCGGCAAAAAGTACGGGCGAAGCATTCGGATAGAAAATCTACGGTTTCACCGATAGGTTATTGCCCGAATGCTTCGCCCCTACAGGACGCGGGCCGATGAAGACGCAAGGTTTGGAAGCACAATTCTCTCAAAATCTTGCACCTGTGGGAGCGAGAAAAGCCACAAAAACCTTACCTTGCCTACATTTCACATTTATTCAGCAAGCCCTAGATAGGAGTCCTAATGTTAATCCATGTTGGTTATGAATTTGGCTTTGATGTCCCCTTACCCGTGGTCATGTTGTTAAAACTTTATCTACACCCCTCAATTTTAAATCAAGTTAGACAATCGGAAAATTTGCAGGTGGAACCGGCAACAAAAATAGAAGAATTTTTAGATAGCTTCGGTAATCGAACCAGTCGTCTAATTTTACCCGACGGACAGATCCGCATTCACAATGAAGCAGTTATCGAGAATGAATGGAAACCCGATATCGTTAATTGGAATGCCCAAGAAATTCCTTTAGCAGAGTTACCAACCCAAGTTTTTCCCTACCTAATGAGTAGCCGTTATTGCGAAGTAGATTTGCTTGCGGAAATTGCCTGGGAACTTTTCGGACAAACTCCCCCCGGTTGGGCAAGGGTACAAGCGGTTTGTGATTGGGTTCATAGTCACATTCGTTTTGGTTACGAATACGCGCGGGTGACGAAAACCGCCTATGATGTCTATCGGGAAAGAACGGGGGTTTGTCGCGATTTTAACCATCTAGCTTTGACTTTTTGCCGTTGCCTAAATATTCCTGCCCGTTATGCCTCCGGCTATCTCGGAGATATCGGTATTTCTCCCCAACCTCTACCGATGGATTTTAGTGCTTGGTTTGAAGTTTATTTAGACCATCAATGGTACACCTTTGATGCTCGTCATAACACCCCCAGAATCGGGCGGATTTTAATGACTCGCGGCTTAGATGCCGTTGATGCTGCCCTAACAACTTCTTTTGGTCAAGTAAATTTAACAAATTTTCAAGTATGGACGAGGGATGTTTCTCACCTCTATGCTTAATCAGAGTATTTATTAAACCTCTTGCATAATTAATTTTTGAGGGTTCAAAAACGGCAAAAATAAGGATTAAATTGCCTGAAAGTGCCAGCCATTGGAGTGAACGGGGGGAATAAAACCCTACACCCCACACCCTACACCCTACACCCCACACCCCACCAACAAGCTTTTTGCCGCAAAACCCAGATAACAATTACTTTTCTACCTTAACCCGTTGAGTAACGACAACAATCCCATCTCCTTGAATTAAAATCGCCGATAACCAGCGATTTTCCGGTGTTGCCGGCGCTTTTACCCGCTTAAATAAACCGCCAGACTGTAATAACTCCAATTCTAGAGGCTTTGTATTAATATAACGCTCAATATCTACTTTCTCATCGATCGCCGTTCCGGCCAATAAATCATCCCCCAAAGGTTCGCGGACAATCACATCAAAATCAAATTCTTGACCCACTTTCACCCTTTCGGGAATTCTCACTTGAATACTGGGGGGATTTTTGCCGGTGCTTAACTCGACTCTCTCGCTTAAAATCTCCTGATAAACAAGTTTATTCCCTTGAAATTGTTGACGAGAACGAATCGTAGCATTCATTCCCACCACTCGTCCCTGCACCTTTCCTGTCCCGGTAATTTTAGTAATTGTATTGGCCGTTAACTTGTCCCCAGAACGACTCCAAGATTCGAGGGTCGTGGTGTATTCTAGATTGTTATAACGTTCCCAAAAATGAGTCAAAGCCTTTTTAGTTTTTTCGTAGGTCAAGCCATCGGAATTAGTAAATTTAGGACTATAAAACTCAATTAATTGCTTGATATCTCGCTCATTAGCCGCCGTTTCGATTTTGGAGATAAGGGTTTTTAAATTAGCCGGAGCAGTTTCTGGCTTTTCGGCCCGCAAACTGTTGGCAAGGGTAAAAGTTAACCCCAAACCTAACAGCAACGATAGGGAAAAATTGAGGGATTGACGAAAAAATTTATCGGGGATTGTGTTCAAGTTACGCATTAGTGATAGTTTGTGTAAGGATCGATAACTATGGTAGATTATTTCATTCTAGGACTGAATTTACCCTCTCTCGAATTATGGCACGCACTCCAACCCGTCTCTTGATTGCCGCTAGTGGTACTGGTGGTCATTTATTTCCCGCTTTGGCCCTGGCCGAGCGCTTGCCGGATTACGAGATTGAATGGTTAGGAGTTCCAGACCGTCTGGAACAGTCCTTAGTTCCAAAAACCTATCCCCTGCACAGCATCCCGATTGAGGGGTTTCAAACCCGTTTCGGGTTAAAAACTCTCAAGATTCTGTTCAGTCAACTGCGGGCCATTTGGCAAGTGCGTAGTTTAATCAAAAAACGTCAGATAGCGGCAGTTTTTACCACCGGGGGTTATATCGCAGGGCCCACCATTTTAGCGGCTCGTTTAGCTAATATTCCCGTCATCCTACACGAATCTAACTACATACCGGGCAAAGTCACGAAAGTTCTCGGTCGCTGGTGCGATACGGTTGCCCTCGGTTTTCAGGGAACCGCCAGCTATTTACCCGGCACTCGCACCACTTGGTCTAGTACTCCCGTACGGGAACAGTTTCTCATTCCCCAGTCCCTAGATTTACCGATTCCAGAGGATGCTTTTTTAATTGTCGTTGCCGGTGGTTCTCAAGGGGCCGTGGCTCTTAATCAACTTGTGCGACAAAGCGCTCCCCAATGGTTAGAAAAAGGCATTTATATCGTGCATCTCACGGGAGAAAACGACCCCGAAGCGGATAGTTTGCGCCATTCTAACTATTTTTCCCAGCCTTTTTACAACAACATGGCGGGATTATGGCAAAGAGCTAATCTGGCTATCAGTCGCTCTGGAGCCAGCACTTTAACAGAATTAGCGATCACTTGTACGCCTTCGATTTTAATTCCCTATCCTTTTGCTGCCGAAGACCATCAGTTCTATAATGCCCAAGTTTTCGCTGAAGCTCAAGCGGCTTATCTTTACCGTCAAAATGAGTTAACTGCTCAGTTTTTAGGCGAATTAGTCCTCGATTTATGGTCTAATCCCGAAAAATTGGCCGCCATGGCTCAACAAGCTTCTCATCTAGCTATTAGTGACAGTGCCGATTTATTAGCCGATTTGTTGAGAAGAAAGATTCAAAAAGATAGTTTTTGAAACAAATCAGCCACGGGAAAAGTGAACCCCGGAACCACATCTTCCCCCTCCAGAAAATCTCCTGATGTTAATAATCCCTGCGGTTCGTACCCAGAACGATAAACTAAGACATAGTGTTGACCTGGACTGATAACCCAGAGCAAACGAGTACCATTGGCAAAATACTCGGCAATTTTGTCCTCGATTTCTGCCACTGTATTCCCTGGAGAGAGAATTTCTACCACTAAATCTGGCCCACCTTCTAAAAAACCCGTCGGCAATTCTTCCAATCCTTGCAGACGTTCCTTGGCAAAAAAGGCTATATCAGGAGAACGTTTATTGCCATTTTTCATAGTAAAAGCAGTGCTGGAGTCCAATAATACCCCTAGTTTTCGAGATGTTACTAAAGCGAATAAAGCAGCACTTAAAATAATGGCAATATAACCGTGTAAAGCCCCAGAATTACCCAGATTAATTAGGGCTTGCTGAATAAATCTAAAAACCTTGTTGGATAAGACTTTTGGACTTTTTTCCCCTCAAAAAGTACCAGATATGGGAGTGATCAGGGGGAAATTCAG
>NZ_JADEXI010000226.1:0-6877 GCF_015207185.1 Microcystis sp. LEGE 08355
GGGTGTGGGGTGTAGGGAAAGAAACCTCTTTCATCTGTGGGGGTGAAAATTTTTTCATCGGGTCTGACTTATTTAGGGTTGGCTGAATAATGGTAAAACCCTTTTAAAATAAGGCTTTTGACCTGTTAAAATCCGATGTTCATGCTGCGAAAATCGGATTGGGACCATCAAAAACCTTGCATTATCCTTATTGTAGTACATCAATTGGTACAAAAAAGAGAGGGCAACAAAGCCTGAAACTCCCGACTCCTGACTCCTGACTCCTGACTCCTGACTCCTAACCCCACCAACAAACTTTTTCAGCAAACCCTATTTATCGCTATTACCCAATTGGGTTAAAGCTGTCCCGGTGAGACGACAAATTTGCCACTCTTGGAAGACCTTAGCCCCCATTTTTCCATAAAAATCGATCGCCAGTTGATTCCACTCTAAGACAGTCCATTCTAAAAGTCCTGCATCCCTAGCGACGGCAATTTTAGCCACAGCCATTAGTAAAGCTTTCCCGATACCTTGACTGCGATAATCGGGTAAAACGAAGATATCTTCCAGGTAAATCCCCGGTTTAGTTATAAAGGTGGAATAGTTAGCAAAAAATAGGGCAAAACCGACTATTTTACCCTCTACCTCCGCCACCAATGCTTCGATGTAGGGTTTTTCTCCGAATAAATGCTCCCCTAAAGCTTGACTATTTCCTGTCATTAAATGGCTGAGTTCTTGATAGGCCGCTAAGGCAACAATTAAGTCAAAAATAGCCTTGACATCGGTAGCAACGGCAGCACGGATGGAATAATTCATGATTGCTGGTCAAATCTTGATTTTAATGCTGATGATGTTTATGGGGAGATTCAGCAGGGGGAGAATTAAGATTGGAAAAATGACCGTTATTTAATCCCATCCCAACGCTACCAATACTGAAAAGTCCCATGGACACAAAACCGGCCGCAATTGTCCCCATGGCCACGGTTCCAATGGAAATTACTCCCATAGGAACAATACCGATGGAAATAACGCCCATGGGAACAATGCCAATAGAAATTATACCAGTGGGGGCAATACCGATCGACAACCATTTTCGCCCGGAATTACCACAACTATTCTCTTTTTCTTGACCTAGATTGGAATCCATGCTTTTAACCCCGAAGATGCTTTGAGCCTTCCCATCCTAGGTTAGGGGTAGAATTCTTGTCAAAAGACCGCTAGTCAAAATGAAAGTTAATTTTTTATAAAAACTATTGACTTTTCATCTCAGTTATGTATTGGCGGGATACCAGCCATATCGAGAATTTTCGGGACTAAATCCTCTCGTTTAATCGCCATGATGTGGACACCTTGACATAACTGCTGGGCTAATTTTATTTGTTCGGCGGCGATTTTGATACCTTCTTCGAGGGGATGAGGTGCATCAGCGAGTCTTTGAATGATATGGTCGGGAATTTGCACCCCCGGCACATTTTTATTTAAAAATACGGCATTTTTAGCCGATTTTAACAGAAAAATTCCCGCTAGAACTGGTTTATCGGCGAGGGAGGCCACCTGCTGCATGAACTTATCAAGGCACTCGAAATCCGTAACTAATTGACTTTGAAAAAACTGCGCTCCTGCTTCGATTTTACGCTCAAAACGGCTTTGAAGACCGGACCAACTTTTTGACTGCACATCGACGGCAGCCCCGGCAAAAAGTTCTAACGGTCCATCCGGTAAAGATTTATCGTTAAAGTCAAAACCCTTATTTAATTTATCGATTAATTTTAACAAACGTACCGATTCTAGGTCAAAAACTGCCCTAGCTTGGGGGTGATCTCCTGCTTTGACAGGATCTCCAGTTAAAGCTAGTATATTTCTCAATCCCAAAGCATGAGCGCCCATTAGATCTGCTTGTAATCCGATCACATTGCGATCGCGACAGGCCATTTGACAGATGGGTTCAATGTCGTGTTGATAGAGAATAGCGGAGGCAGCCAGAGAGGACATTCGCACTACGGCGCGACTGCCATCGGTAATATTAGCCGCATGAACGCGATTTTTTAGCCAGAGGGCCATTTCTAGCATATGACTGGCATTACCACCTTTCGGGGGAGTAATCTCGGCTGTAATCAAAAATTCTCGGTCTTGAACCGCGCGTCGTAAACGAGTAGTCATCAATTTATCTAGGTTTTAACCATAAATTTTATAGTAGATTTAGCCTGGAAATGACTCGGAGGCAAGCAATGATCATCGGGCTGCTTTATACTGGTCGGTATCAGTGCCTAGCTGATATTTAAGTTAACTGGCAGGAAAAAATTTCTAATGTAGTATAATACACGGACAGTTTAACCAAATTCGTTTACAAGTGTAAAGGACAACCGATTCGATCGAGCGATCATGCCAACTCTTTCTCGTTTACCTACTAAAGACAAAGCCCTAATCATGACCCATCCCCTCAAAATCGTCGCTTTAGGTGATAGCCTTGTTTATGGCTATGGCGACCCCGTGGGTGGCGGTTGGGCCGAGCGCCTACGTCGTTTGTGGATGGAAAGTGCCGGTCATGCCCTGTATAATTTGGGGATTCGCGGCGATCGAGTGGTACAAGTGTCCGAACGTTTAGAACAGGAATTTCGTCTCAGGGGGGAAATTCGCAATCGTCTTCCTGACCTGATTCTTCTCTCCGTCGGTGTTAATGATACAGCCCGTTTAGGCCGGCCCGATGGTCGTACTTATACCGATCACGATCTTTTTCAAACTCAAATCGAACATTTACTCACCCGGGCCCGTTCTCTTTGCCCGGTTTTGTTTATAGGTATGATTCCGGTAGATGAGCGGAAAATGCCCTTTTTAGATTGCTTTTACTTCAACCATGGCGATCAGTATAGTTTTAAGGAAACCACTAAACAAGCTTGTCTAGAGCAAAATATTCCCTATCTCGATTTATTTGATCTCTGGATGGACCGGGGCGATCTGTGGTGTCAAGAAAGATTAATGGAAGATGGACTTCATCCCAATGTGCAAGGCTATCAATCAATTTTAGAGGATATTTTAAACTGGTCGCCCCTCACCTCCTTTGTCGGTGTGGATAGTTTTATTCAACCTTTCACAGGAATTGCACAAAAGTGATGTCCTCTGTTCTCAGTGGTTCTAGCGGTGTTACGGAAACCAGAAGAGCCGGTAATATAAGCGAACTTACCCCCTACATATCTACTACAATGCTGAACAGGCAATTGCGCTACTCGTTCAAAATGTAGTAAATTAAGGGGCAAAATTTGCCAATCATTGCTCTGAATTTGTGACTCAATAAATTCTCGAAAAGGTGGAATCAAAAGTTAATTTTCCCAGACTATATTTGATCGCCATTTCCCCAATACTAGCTTGACTATAGCGTTTCCTGTTGGCAAGAGGTACATTGTCGATGGTGAAAAGCTTAATCAGCAAAGGTTTAACTGTGCCACACAGGTGTGAGAAACGCTATAAATCGACGAGTTCGGGATTGGCAGCCAGAAAATCGGCAATCTGTTCCAGTTGCTCAATTTCTTCGTCCACTTCCCGCTCCCGCCAATCCCAGGCGACGGAATAGTAATCGCCCTTTTCCCCACTGTGCTTGAGGAAGGATCCTGGAAAGATACCAAGAGCAGGTTCGCTGACTTTTGGTATAATTCTAACCAAGTGCAGAAATACCATAATTGCCATAACTTAAACCCCATCCACAGGGAAAACCGTAGTTTTGCTTTTTCGGCTACGATCCTTGCATGGCAATACTTTTAAGGCTTAGTGGCTTGCCCGTGAAATTCCAGTTCTCTAGCTGGTTGCGGTTTAACTATTTATTTGTCATCCAATTACAGCGTTTCTCACAAAGGTGAAGTATATATCAAATCTTGCCGGTAAAGGATTTCAGCCGCGAGAACGTACCTCGTCTACCGGAGAAACGCTGTAACAAGTAATCACAGATTATTTTGGAGTTTGTCTAATGTCAGAAGGAATTCTTTCTAAACAAGATATTGAAGCCAAAATTGATTCAGGAGACTTGGTTTTAAATGCTGTGAAAGCCAATTTGGAAGCTTGCAGCTATGACCTAAGAATTGGAACAATTTTTAAAAATGGTCAAATCATCAATGCAAATCATCCAGATGCTAATAGGCAATTTGATATTCAACCGGGTGAAATTATAAACTTATTTACATGGGAAGAAATCAAGCTATCGTCAAAAATCATGGCGACTGTTTTTGCCAGAAATGCTGAGAGTTCATTTAAAAGTCTCCTTGTTCTGAATCCAGGTCATATAGATCCTGGCTTTCAAGGACTTATTACTATTAAGGCGATTAACCTCGGAAAAGACCCTTTAAGTATACAAAGAGGTCAAAAAATTTTGACAATAATTTTTGAGGAAATGCCAAATGACAGTACAAGTCCTTACAAGAGAGAGATGTCAATAGCAGAACAAGAACAAAAGTTTAACGATGTCCTAGTTCAGCAAAATACATATAATTTATCTCAAATTATAGTTGGAGGCTCAGATTCACCTTATTTTACTAAGCAGGAAGTAGAAGCTAAAATACTAGATCTTCGCTCAAATTTCGCAACAAAAGATGACGTTAAATCTATAATTATAAGTCATTGGGCAAGTTGGCTATCTCTTATATTCACGTTTATTGCAGCCGTAGCTGGTGTTCTTGCTGTTGTGGTCAGTATGCAACCGAAATCTGAGAATAATAATCAAAATCCAATTCCCTTAGAGAGTCCAAGTCCAACACCATCTCCAAAGGGAACTCAAGGTTAGTAATAATCAAGGTAATATAAAAATGGCTAAAAGTGGTCTGATTGTATTTGACTTAGATGATACTTTGCTAAATACCAGCAATGTTTATTGGCTTGCAAGAAAGCTTTTTGTGGAAAAATTATCTGAAGAATTACAAATTAACGAAGATAAATTAATTGAAGAATTTGAAAAAATTGATCATCTTCAAATGCAAAAACTAAAGCATTCTCCTTATCGTTATACTCGGAGTATGATAGAAACTTATAAATCTGTTTCTCATAAGATAAATCATCAAATATCCGAGGAAACTTTAAAAGCTATTAAAGATTTTGGCCGTTTAATTTTAAAAAATACACCAAATACTATTAAGGGGGCTAAAGAAATTCTTGATTGGTCATCTCAAAACTATTCTCTTGCATTATTGACAAGAGGTGAAAATTCATTTCAAAAAAAGAAGTTACACAAAAATGAACTGTATAAATACTTTGATTTTATAAGAGTTGTACCTCACAAAAATGCTGAAGTTTTAAAAAAATTTATCCAAGATATAGGCTTTGATTGTCAAGATGTTTGGGTTATTGGTGATTCACTAAAATCAGATATTAATCCAGGCATTGAAATTGGAGCAAAGTGTATCTTGTACGGCTATCATCATCCACATTATCATTGGATACAAGATCATGAAAGTGTTGCATTAGGCTCTTTTTACAAAGTTGATAATTTATCAGATATTAGACAAATTCTTGAGTCAGATTCTAATTCTAATTCTAATTCCGAATCGAGGTCGATGACCTGAAAAAATCCGATATTTTGCAGGACTTGCACTTGAAGCCATCGTAGGTTAGATTGACGTAAGGAAACCCAACACAGAATTAAATAACCAACTAAAATAATCTATACTAAGCCAATAAAGCCTGTTTTATTAGCTTTCCTGCCTCCTATCGACAGTAGGCTAAAACTAATAAGTGGGTGGGTGGAATTAAATATAAGATGAACGTAGGTTGGGTTGAAGCATGAAACCCAACGCCTGCATGGGTTACGCTACCGCTAACCCATCCTACAAATAATTTTGCCTCCCTACTTAATTAATATCATCGTCGCAATTACTCGTGGACTGGAGACAACAACTGATTATTTTTACCCGTTATCCGGAATTGGGGAAAGTAAAAACCCGTATGATTCCAGCTTTGGCAGCCGAGGGAGCCGAAGAATTACACCGCAAACTGGCCGAATATACTCTCAGTAAATTAGCGGGTTTGAAGAATTTTCTCTCTCTGATCATTTACTACCATGGCGGCAGCGAGGAAAAAATGCGTACTTGGTTAGGTGTGCATTATTGCTATCATTCTCAACGGGGAAAAGACTTAGGAGAAAAGATGCAAAATGCTTTTGCCGATGGTTTTGCTCAAGGGATGACAGCGATCGCTATTATTGGCACAGATTGCCCAGAAATCGGGGAAAAAGAGATTTTAGCAGCCTTTGAAGCCCTAAAAACCCACGATATGGTTTTAGGGCCGGCGTTAGATGGAGGATACTACCTAATTGCTTTAAAACAGGTCTTTCCAGAGCTTTTTGACGGTATTCCCTGGGGGACGGGGGAAGTCTTGGCCAAAACCCAGACAATCGCCGCTAAACTGGCTTTAAAAACCGCTTATCTGCCTAAATTAGCCGATATTGATCGCCCGGAAGACCTGCCTATCTTAAAAAAATACCTGCCGGAATTAAGGTTGAACGATGACCGGGGTTCCCATGCGGACTAAATCAAACAACACTTTTACATCCCGATTCCGCATCCGCACACAACCATGGGAAGCGGCGCTACCGAGGGAATTTTCTGCGGGGGTGCCATGAAAACCGATGGAATTTTTGCCGTCACTCCAAAAACCGATCCATCTTTCCCCTAGGGGACTATTGGGACCGGGAGCGCTGACTTTTCCCGTCCAGGGACTTTTCCAGACGGGATTGCGAACTAATTCCCGCACTTCAAATTTACCGGTGGGGGTTTCCCAGCCTTTTTTGCCGACGGCGACGGTAAATTGCGCTAAAACTTGCTTATCTTGATAAACGTAAACTTTTCTCTCTTTCAGTTTCAGGACCAGATGGGTAGCGAGAGTTTGATTGGCTGCCGTATTCGGGGTGACGGTGCTGATT
>NZ_JADEXI010000227.1:0-6874 GCF_015207185.1 Microcystis sp. LEGE 08355
ATAATCTCCTATCTCCTGACTCCTGCCCCCTGCCTTCGTTAAGGGTCAAATTGATCGTCTGGATCACAGGGAGAAAAATGACCCATTTCTAGATTCATCGGCGACTTTTCTCGGCTATTTCTCTACTTCTTCAAGATATTTTTTCAGAAAGAGAGCTAATTTTTCTTTAGTGGCGACGGGAACAGAATCTAGACGGGTAAGAATAGCGTATTTAAGGGCAGAATGAGCGGCAGAAACGGGAGGATTAGCTACCAGACGGCGCACCGTTTCCTGGATCACTTTTTGGGCATTAATAGCGTTATGGTGTAGATTTTCGATCACCATTTCTACCGTGACATGATCGTGATCGGGATGCCAACAATCGTAATCGGTAACTAGAGCTAAGGTAGCGTAGGCAATTTCCGCTTCTCGGGCTAATTTTGCCTCAGTTAAATTGGTCATACCGATGACGGTTGCCCCCCAACTTCTATAGAGATTTGATTCCGCTTTAGTAGAAAAAGCCGGCCCCTCCATACAGAGGTATGTACCGCCGCGATGCAAGGTAACTTCCGGTAGGTTTAAACTAGCGACGGCATCCCCTAAAATGTTGGCTAATTGGGGACAAACGGGATCACCAAAGGCCACGTGGGCAACAATTCCTTCCCCAAAAAAAGTCGCTATTCTCTCTTTAGTTCTGTCAATAAATTGATCGGGAATGACTAAATCTAGGGGTTTAACTTCGGCTTTGAGGGAACCAACTGCCGAAGCGGAAATAATATATTCAACCCCTAATTGTTTGAGAGCGTGAATGTTAGCTCGAAAGGGTAATTCGGTCGGTAAAAAATGGTGACTTCTGCCATGACGCGCTAAAAAGGCAACTTCTGTTCCCTCTAAAGTCCCGATAATTAAAGCGTCGGAAGGAGAACCAAAAGGAGTATCGAGGGATACTTCCCGCACATCCTTGAGGGCATCCATTTTATACAAACCACTGCCGCCAATGATGCCAATTTTTACCGTCGTCATAGTCTTGGAAAGAATTAGTTATCGTTGCCTTGATTTTACCATAATTGAGCGATTACGTTAAGGCCTTACTTTTTCTTTTTCTTGCCCTTGAGGGAACCATTAATTAAACCATTAAAGCCATAAATTTCTTCAGTTCCCGCGATGGTAACTAATTCCACCTCTTTCGTGTCTCCCGGTTCAAATCGAACTGATGTACCCGCGGGAATATTCAGATGGGTTCCTTTGGTTAATTCGCGCTGAAACTCCAGGGCCTGATTAACTTCATAAAAATGATAGTGGGAACCCACTTGAATCGGTCGATCGCCTGTATTAGCCACAGAAATACGCAGGGTGTCGCGACCGACATTAATCTCGATCTCCCCGGATGGTGTGATAATTTCTCCCGGAATCATAACTGCTAAAAATCTCCTGTTAGTGAATGGGATTGTGAACGGTAACTAATTTAGTACCATCGGGAAAAGTCGCTTCGATCTGCACTTCCGTAATCATTTCCGGGATACCTTCCATTACCTCCTCGCGAGTTAATAAAGTAGTGCCGTAACTCATCAATTCAGCCACGCTACGACCTTCCCTGGCACCCTCGAGCATGGCGGCGCTAATATAGGCGATCGCTTCGGGATAATTTAACTTGATCCCGCGATTTTTGCGTCTTTCGGCGAGCAGTGCCGCCGTGAAAATGAGTAATTTATCTTTTTCTTGGGGCGAAAGTTGCATAGATAGGCCTTTTTTTACACAGATTCTAGGGTTATTGTAGTTCTTGGCTGGATAGTTGTAGCGATCGAGTTGTGAAAATTTATCTTGAATGTCCGGTCCTCCTATCCATTAGTCAGATCTTTCTTAACAAAAAGAGAAGAAACTTAAAAAAAGGGGAAACGATTGATAGGTATAGTTTTGAAAGAAGGAATCAAGGTGGAGGTGAGCAAAAAAAATGGAGAAATGGGCAGCCCAAGAATTACAGTATGCAGACCTAGGGGACACCAGAAGAAAGTAATAAATCTTCAAGAAGCTTTGGAATTACACTTTGAACCGCCTTGTGCAACAGTTATTCCTCAATTGCAGAAAATCACTGTACGGGCGAAGCATTTGGGCATAACCTATCGCTAAAATCCTAGATTTCCTATCCGAATGCTTCGCCCCTACCCCGACCAATGTTTAGGCTATGCTAAAATGGTGATAAAAGCATAGAATCCTATGTAGTTTAATTAGTTGAAAATGAATCAGAGAAAGTTATGTTAACAGAGATCAATATTGGCACTTTTATAAAAAGCGATCCCAAAATTCATGGAGGTTGTCCTATTATTGCGGGAACTGCTGTTACTGTACGAAGAATAGTGATCTGGTATAAATTAGGATATAGCCCTGAAGAGATTGCCGATGAAATTCCTCATCTATCTTTGGCACAGGTTTATGATGCTTTGACTTACTATCATACTAATAAAGAAACAATAGAATCAGAAATTGCAGACGAAGCTGCGGAAGCAGATCGCCTTGAAGCATTACATTATTCTCCTTCCTAATTATGAGTAGAATTAGCTTATATATGGATGAAGATTCCACAGCGTTCAAAAGGCTTTAGATAATCCGGCTTGTTTCAAAACTGCATTAGCAGTATGGCGTGATTTAATACTATTATCAACTACAAATCTTCTTTATGTCAGAGGACTATACCAAATTTCATGATCTCCTTTCCCTTGACGTTCAAAATAACATCTGGCTGCTGAGAGCATTTTTTTTAATGCAGGTGTTAAAGAAGTAGTCATCTAAACAGCGCACTCAATTGATTCTTGACGATGACTAATTAGTTCAAAAGTTATCGCTTTTTGAGGTTCAATGGTAATTAGATGATTGAGTTGTAATAATTCTGGAATTATCTGTCGTAATTTAGCTGTTAAAGCTTCGATGGTATCAGCTTCGGTGACTAATCCCGGAATATCTTCACTCTCTGCTACCCACACTTGCGCCTCTCGATCCCAAAATGCTTCTACTTGGTACGGTTTTTGATTCATGATGATTTAGTTCAAGTGAGTAGAATTAGCTTATACCATTTTTCTTTATTCGCGTCACAACGAATGAAGGTTTGGCAAGCATTCGAGCGTGGATGTCTGTCATGGATTTAGAAATTTGGTATTATATATTAATCAAGATTATACAGTGCGATCGCCTTTTTGACAACCCTACTACCAATCCCCAACCTTTGATGATCGCCGATGAATCGCTTATAATTGAATTAACCGCCACGCCATTAATGAACAAAGCACCCAATCCTATCCAACCCTCATTAGGTGCTGCCTAATTTTCAATTAAGTACGGGATGATAAAATATGCAATATCAAGTCAATCTCAAACAAACAGAAGAGGGATATGCCGTTTGGTGTCCTAGTTTACCTGGCTGTGCTTCTCAAGGGATAACTAAAGAAGAAGCACTCAATAATATTCAAGATGCAATTCAGTCTTATTTAGAAGTTGCTGCAGAATTAAATCAAGGGATCGAATCTTATTATGTAGAAGTTGAATTAAATCATGCCTAGTCTTGCTGGAATTAATCATCAACGAGCAATTAAAGCCTTTGAAAAAGCAGGATTTCAGATTGTTCGACAGGGAAAACATATTACCATGACTGATGGACAACATATTCTCACTATTCCAAGGGCTAATCCAATTAATGCCTATACAATGGGAACAATTATTAAAGGTTCGGGATTAACTATTGAAGAATTTAAAAAACTTTTATAAAACAATCTCAACCCATGAACGAACAACGCACCCAATCCTGTCTAAATTATGATTTTTTTGATTATTTGACTGACTAGGATTTCTCTCGGCTATCATCCCTGTGATACAATAAAATATGCAGTATTAAAAAATCAAATCAAAGAGTAAGGGTATTATTTGCCATGAGTCAATATGTTCTACTTCGGATTCAAGTCATTCAGGAAGAATTAGAAGCCTTAAAAAAAACGGTCATTCATCAACTTGAAGGTTCTCGCAATAAGACTCAAATTAAAGGTTTATGGAAAGATGTTGTGATCAGTGATGACGATTTAGAAGAAGCTGAAAAAGCAGTTTTTCGAGATTAGTTTACATTTCATTTTTATAACAAACGCTATAGTTCTCGTCAATGATCTTTTTAAGAGTTTAAATCTTTAAAGGGATTGATAACCTGTAAGCTATTATTGATAATTAAACCATCTTGCATATCTTCTGAGTAGAGAATAGTTGCATCGCCTAAAACTGCACTAGCAACAATCAGGCTATCCCAAAATGAAATTAAATAGCGATCTCGTAATTTCACGGCATACTCAAGGGTTTCGAGGGAGACAGGTAAGATTTCACACCCTTGGGTAAATTCTTCAAGTAGATTTTGAATCTGTAAATTATTAAACCCTGCTTTGCGGATTAAATTTGAGCAAACCTCATTAACAACTTGTGTACTAATTATCAAGTTTCCTTGATTCGTAATATTTGTCGCTATTTGTTGCTTAGGGATGGCATTAGGATCGCTACAATTAACAATGAAGCGATACAGCCAAATATTAGAATCAATAAAGAAGGGTTGAGATTAACCAGCGTTCATTCGCTTCTTCTCTGGTAAGAGGATGGAAGTCTTCAATTTTAATCGGATTTGCTGTTAACTGGGCGATTATACCCGTTTCTGACCATTTTTGACAAGTAACCTGGGAAATTGAATTCGATTCTATAGTGAGTTTAACGCACTGTCCTTCATTGAGTTGGAGATTACCAAGAGGACGTAAAACGCCATTTTCAAAGACGGCTTCACAGGTTTGTTGCGGCATAACTCAATCCTTAATTCTAAATTACTATTATTTTAACCGATGATTGTGTCTAAATTATGATTTTTTTGATTGTTTGATTGACTAGGATTTTTTTCGGCTATCATCCCTGTGATACAATTCTGATAATCTACCCATTCAATCCCTGTACGGGCGAAGCATTCGTGCATAATCTATCACTGAAATCCTAGATTTTTTATCCGAATGCTTCGCCCCTACCCATCAATCTCCCATCCGCCATGCCATGAATGAACTGAAAAAATATCGACAATCTATTCGCTTGAAAGGCTATGATTATAGACTTAATGGAGCTTATTATATAACAATTTGTTCTTATCAGAAGCAGTATTTATTTGGCGAAATTGTTGAAGGAAATATGGAGCGAAATTTACTTGGTGATACTGTTGAAGCAGTATGGTATAGACTGCCTCTACATTTTAAGTTTATTGAACTAGATACTTTTATTGTCATGCCCAATCATATTCATGGAATTATAGTAATACAAAATCAAGCTCTGGAAAAGGCTGCACACGATTCGCAATATCCTCACGGTACAATGCCGGAATCTTTGGGGGCTATTGTGCAGAATTTTAAATCAATTTCTACTCGTAAAATCAATTTTTTATGTGGTGATCGCCTGAAAGTTTGGCAGCGCAATTATTATGAACATATCATTCGCAATGAAGATTCTTATCAAAAAATCCGGCAATACATTCTTGACAATCCGCAAAATTGGCAACAAGACGAAAACAATCTTAATAAATTCAAGCCAATGTAGGGGCAAATAACCTGTACGGGCGAAGCATTCGGACAATAACCTATCGCTGAAACCATAAATTTCTTATCCGAATGCTTCGCCCCTACCCCGGGCAATAAACTAATAACCTTCGCCTATTATCCCTGTGATACAATTATGATAATCTCTCCATTAAATCCCTGTACGGGCGAAGCATTCGGGCAATAACATATCGCTGAAACCATAAATTTCTTATCCGAATGCTTCGCCCCTACCCCAAACAATAACCTTCGCCTATTATGCCGATGATAGAATTACGATAATCTCCCCATTAAATCCCTGTACGGGCGAAGCATTCGGACAATAACTTATCGCTAAAATCCTAGATTTTTTATCCGAATGCTTCGCCCCTACCCCAGACAATAAACTAATAACCTTCGCCTATTATCCCTGTGATACAATTATGATAATCTCCTCATTAAATCCCTGTACGGGCGAAGCATTCGTGCATAATCTATCGCTGAAACCCTAGATTTTATATCCGAATGCTTCGCCCCTACCCCAGACAATAACCTTAGCCTATCATCCCTGTGATAAAATTACGATAATCTCCCCATTAAATCCCTGTACGGGCGAAGCATTCGTGCATAATCTATCACTGAAACCCTAGATTTTATATCCGAATGCTTCGCCCCTACCCCGGGCAATAACCTTAGCCTATCATCCCTGGGATACAATTCTGATAATCTCCCCATTAAATCCCTGTACGGGCGAAGCATTCGTGCATAATCTATCGCTGAAACCCTAGATTTTCTATCCGAATGCTTCGCCCCTACCCCGGGCAATAAACTAATAACCTTCGCCTATTATCCCTGTGATACAATTATGATAATCTCCTCATTAAATCCCTGTACGGGCGAAGCATTCGTGCATAATCTATCGCTGAAACCCTAGATTTTCTATCCGAATGCTTCGCCCCTACCCCAGACAATAACCTTAGCCTATCATCCCTGTGATAAAATTACGATAATCTCCCCATTAAATCCCTGTACGGGCGAAGCATTCGTGCATAATCTATCGCTGAAACCGTAAATTTCCTATCCGAATGCTTCGCCCCTACCCCAGACAATAACCTTAGCCTATCATCCCTGTGATACAATTCTGATAATCTCCCCATTAAATCCCTGTACGGGCGAAGCATTCGTGCATAATCTATCACTGAAACCCTAGATTTTCTATCCGAATGCTTCGCCCCTACCCCAGACAATAACCTTAGCCTATCATCCCTGTGATAAAATTACGATAATCTCCCCATTAAATCCCTGTACGGGCGAAGCATTCGTGC
>NZ_JADEXI010000228.1:0-6868 GCF_015207185.1 Microcystis sp. LEGE 08355
TTACTTGTGACAACGGGAAAGAATTTTGTGGACATCAAGAGTTGAGTCAGAAATTGGGAGCAGATTTTTATTTTGCTACTCCTTATCATTCTTGGGAGAGGGGATTAAACGAGCCTACTAATGGACTATTAAGACAATTTTTTCCCAAGGGAACGAATTTTAAAATTGTTAAGCCAGAGGAGGTGGAAAGAGCCGTAAACTTGATTAACAATCGTCCTCGAAAATGTCTTGACTATCAGACCCCGAATGAGGTATTCTATAAAGGTAGATCAGATAGTGATGCAATTCAGACTTGAATTGGCCGTTTTTTTGTCTTAAAGTCCAGAAAAACGCTTCAAAATACTCGGTTAAAGCTTCTTTCCAGGGTTCATCATAATTGGCGGTTGTTCGGTTCATTTGAGTTGTCCGCTTACTTCTAGGGTATGAAGCACAATAGCGTAACGCACCAATTTAATAATAGAGGTGGTGCGTTACGGCGGATTGTTAATTTTGTCTTTTTGACGGAATTGATAGCCGCAAACACTCAGCCTACACTCTTTTGGCATACTGTTTCTTGAGGACAGGTATAACGCCTAGTAGGATAAATAAACCTATATTTAGACTGGGTTCAGGTATAGTTACAGGGTTATTGGCGGGGACAATAGGAACAATTTGAATGAACTGACTTGGATTAGTTGGATCATTAGCACCTAAGGTTCCATCAGCAAAATTTGTTTGACTCAAATCTACATTTAGGATTAAATTAGAGCTACCTTTTCCAATAACTTGAAAGTGCATTAAGCTAAATTGTTCTGGTTGATTCAGTCCCAAGAGTGAACCTAAACCGGCATCAGGAAAAGATGCTCCCCCTAGGTCGGTAATTGTCCCATTAATGTTATTTAAGGTTCCTCCCCGAAAGAGAGGAAAGTTAGAATTAACTAAGGGACTGTCAGGAGCAACTGGATTAAAGGGAATGTCAATATTTTGGATTTTGTTGGCTTCAAAATTGAGATTGATAGCACTACCAGTTAATCCGATAGGATTACTATGAATATCCCTCATTAAGACTTGAACAAAAAAGCGATCGCCTATATTTAAGGAATTATTTTGATTAAGGAATCCACCGGGGGTTCCTGCGATGTCTTCTATCAGATTAAATTCAACGGCTAAATTAGGCATAATTTTCTGTCAATTTGTGAATGGATAAGACTAAATCAGGTTGTAGATTACTCGTGGCACTCGTAGGTTGTGTTAGCGATAGGGTAATGCATCAATTTAATGATAGAGGTGGTGCGTTACGGCGGATGGTTAATTTTAGTTTTTTGACCTAACGCACCCTACACTCTATTGTTGCCAGAAATTTAGGTTAGAACAAGCTTAGTCCGTAGTCAGAAGTTAAGACTAAGAAGTCACCTAAATTGATTCCACCGTCTCCATTAATATCAGCAGTGGGATCGTATTTAGAACCACCAATACTACTGTTGAAAGCGGCTTGTAATGGTGCTAAGTCACCCCGATCTACTTTACCATTGTAAGTAATATCGCTGTTAAAGGTTGATTTACCAGTTAAGGCGATATTATAGGCCGTGTTATTGATGGCGTTACTGTGAATAACTAAACCATCATTGAGGTTAAAGCTTTCTCGCGCTGCGGTGGGTGCATAAGTTAATTGAACACGCCAAGTTTGTCCCGGATTGAGTAAGATATCTCCCTGACTGAAATCAGCGTTAGTGGTAACGTTGGAGGCTTTAACTTCTATGTTGGAAATGGCGAGAATATCTTCGTCGTTAACTCCTGTATTGGTGATGTCAATGTATCGGAATGTATCGGCAAATTTGGGACGAACTAGGTTACTGTTACTCCAACCTTGACGATATTGTGAGAGGGGAGTCCCGAAAGTAATCGCGTTTTTATCAATAGAAATCCTTTGTTCTGGAATATTGGTAACATTGACGGTGAGTTGTTTTTCATAAGACAAACCGCCTTGGTCTGTGGTTTTAACCCGAATACTGTAATTATTCTTGGTTTCGTAGTTGAGAGGAGTATTAGTTTTGAGTTGGTTTCCGTCGATGGTAAAGAGACTATTATCAGTTGAACCTATACCAGTAACTAGGCTATAGGTGAAGGTATTACCCGTATCGGGGTCAGTAGTGGTGAAGTTACCGATGAGGGTATTTAGGGGTGAGTTTTCCGCGACGGTGTTGTTAGATAGGTTGAGATTTGTTGGGTTTTCGTTGACATCGCTAACACTGACGTTGAGTTGTTTTTCATAAGACAAACCGCCTTGGTCTGTGGTTTTAACCCGGATACTGTAATTATTCTTGGTTTCGTAGTCTAAAAGTCCATTAACTTTGAGTTGATTCCCGTCGATGGTAAAGAGACTGTTATCAGTTGAACCTATCCCAGTAACTAAGCTATAGGTGAAGGTATTACCAGTATCAGGGTCAGTAGTGTTGAAGTTACCGATGAGGGTATTGATGGGTGAGTTTTCCGCGACGGGGTTGTTAGATAGGTTGAGATTTGTTGGGTTTTCGTTGACATCGCTAACACTGACGGTGAGTTGTTTTTCATAGGACAAACCGCCTTGGTCTGTGGTTTTAACCCGAATACTGTAACTATTCTTGCTTTCGTAGTCGAGAGTAGTATTAGTTTTAAGTTGATTCCCGTCGATGGTAAAGAGACTGTTATCAGTATCTCCTGTCCCAGTAACTAGGCTATAGGTGAAGGTATTACCAGTATCAGGGTCAGTAGTGGTGAAGTTACCGATGAGGGTATTTAGGGGTGAGTTTTCCGCGACAGAATTATTACTAAGGCTTAAATCGGTGGGATTTTCATTTTCGTTAACGTCGTTGACATTAATGGTCAAAGCTTTCTGGAAAACGCCACCGTTACTGTCAGAGGTTTGTACCCGAATACTGTAACTATTCTTGCTTTCGTAGTCGAAGATGGCGTTAGTTAAAAGGCGATTACCGCTAATTTGAAACAGACTATTATCTGTACTACCTGTACCCCCGATTAAACTATAGGTAAAGGGTTCACTACTATCAGGATCAACTGTTGAGAAAGTACCGACTTCTGTACCAACAGGGAGATTTTCCGCAACGGAGGAAGTATTTAAGGATACATCGGTGGGGGCTTGACTTAAGACCTGAGCATTGTTAATTTGATCAGTTAAAGCCGTTCCTGTATTCTCTGTAACTACATCCGTAATCGATTTAGTTCCCGCCCCGGCTTGTTGTAAATCGTTAGTAGTTTCACCCAAAGCCACTTTTTGGACTTGAGCAAATTCCTGTTGTAGAGACGCATTTGGCGTACTTGCGGCGATGTCTTCAATCTGTTGGTTGGCTGCTGCGATGACTTGCGCGGCCCCATCGGCGATCGCACTAACATCTACATTGGTCAGTGTCGCCGCTGTTTGAATGACGGTTTGTAATTGGGTAGCATTGGTCAAATCTATGGTTGTTCCGCCTTGAATTTGACTAGCCAAGGCTGAAACGACATTTTTAACAATATCTCCCGTAGAAGCTGAGGAAGCCCCATCTAACAGTCCCGCAATTTGGGTAATGGCGTTTTGTACCTGGACTAAGGCGGCAAAAGTTGCCGCTCCTCCTGGCGTATTATTAGTCGTAGCGACGATGGGATCGATGTTGCTAAGATCAACACCAGCAGGAAGAGACAAAGCGGTGGTTACTGCTGTGTTTGCTTGTTCTACCGTTAACCCTTGAGAGACTAAATTCTCGACTAGGGAGGTTAAAGCGGTGATGGTAGTAGAACCCGCAAGGGCGGTTAAGGGCGTTTGTAAGGGTAAACCAGTTGCTGTATCTACACCGCCAAAGACTACTAGACGACCTTCTTCGGGGTCAAATACACCGTTAGCATTAGTGTCGAAGCTCTGGGGAATATCGAGGAGATAAAAGCCTGTTTGATCGGTAGTAGTAAAGGGTTCATTCGTATCGAGAACACCATCTTTATCCGCATCGAAGAAAACCGTCGCCCCAGCGACATAGTTATCAATAACAAAGCCGCTATAACTGGGATAGATGCGGAAGATATGATCGATACTAGCCTGTCCGTCCGTTACCGCAATTTTGACATCGAAGGGGACAAAGTAACGGGGAGGATTATTAGAATTGAGGTTTAAGTCTCCATTAGATTGAACCGTCAGGGTTAACCAGGGAGGAAGAGAAGTTCCATCCGCTTTTGTCGCTGTACCGGTTAACGCATTACCATCGGGATCGACATATACTCCCGGAATGGTAACGTTATTAACGATGGAACGACCCCAGAGGCGGTTTTGGATTTGGGGGGGACGATTACCGCTACCTTGGACGTAACCAAAGTTAACTTTACTAAAGATTTCGCTAGTGGTAATAGTCAGGACTTTTTCGGGAGGAGTGGGAAAGGTAAATTGCCAACCCACAGGGGTATCTACTTTCACTCGATAGGTTCCAGCGACTAAATCCTTAAACTCATAGCCGCCTAAGTTATCGGTGACGGTATTAGTTTCTCCTGGATCACGGACATTATTATTATTTTGGTCGAGGTAAACTGTCCAACCGTTTAAAGCCGGTTCAAACTGATAGTTGTTTCCAGTGAAGGCATAGCCCCACGAACCAGATTTATCGATATCATCCCAGAGGAAACCGATAATTTCTCCCTTAGTCCCTTGAAACCCGAACTGGTTATATGCACCCCAAGGATTTTGGGCAGATGTAGTAAAAGAAACGGAAGTAGCACCAACAGAATTATTACCCTTAGTTGGCTGCCAATCAGCCGAAGGCAGTTCAACACTAACCGTATAATCGCCAAAGGGACGACTGCCAAACCTGTACTGTCCATAAAAATTCTCAGCCTCTGTGTAGGTACTATCAATGATTTGCCCGTTTTGGATTAGATTGATTTTCCAATGGGGTAAACTATTGGCTTCATTGGCTTCGTGTTCCCCATACCACCAGGTACCATTGCCGTTGACATCATTCCAGATAAATCCAAAAATATCACGATAAGTGGATTGATAACCGAAGTTAATATCAGAGATACTCGATCCTGAATAAACAACGGGTTGAGAGGGGCTATGGGTGGATTGCCAAATATTTAATCCATCGGGTGATTCAACTGTAACGTTATAAGAGTTAGTATTAAACGAAGAAACCCCTGTAAATCCGTAATATCCATACTTATCAGTTAGGGTGGTTTGAACAGTTTGTCCGTTTTCATCTTCCAAGCTGACTTTCCAACCGGCTAATCCTTTGTCATTAGAAGAGTAGTAATTATCAAAGACCCCATCGCCATAGAAATCATTCCAGACATACCCAGTAATATCTCCGTAATTGAGGCTAACATTTTGTTTGTAGCCAAAGTCAATATTGCTTTGGCTTGCACCCGAAGCAACGGTAACTAAGCGAGAATTAGATGGAGTAGGATTATCATTGCCACTTCCTGTAGATTCCCAGGACTGCGTTGTGGAGGGAACAATCACGGTAACGTTGTAATCTCCTGATGCTAACCCAGCAAAATTGTAACGTCCCCAAAAATCAGTTTTGGTTGAGGTTTCCCCTGCATCTAAAGTACCATTGTTGTCACTATCGAGAAAAACTGTCCAACCGGCTAAACCAAAATTAGTATAGTAGTAGTAGTAAATCCACGTTGGAATCCAAGCTGGATCATATTCATCCCGATAGTTATCACCATCAGCATCATTCCAAACTGCCCCACTAATTTCCCCATAAGTGCCTGTACTGCCTGTATTATTAGGATTAGATAGGCCAAAGCTTACATTATCAATTAGCTGAGATGCACTAACTGAGACAGGGAATCCTGGAGAATGAGTAAACTGCCAATTAGCATCTAGGGGAATTACCTCAACAGAATAATCTCCTGGAGAAACTCCGACAAAAACATAACGCCCCCCATTATCGGTTACAGTGCTACTAATAAGGGTTCCATTTTGTAAAAGATTAACTGTCCATCCTGCTAAAAGAGACTCGCTTTGATTCTGTATCGCGTCACTATTAGCATCATTCCATAAACTGCCTTGAATTTGACCATCACTTAAACGATAGGCAAAATTAGCTTGACTAATTTCTCCAGTCGTGGTACTAATTATTTGTGTATCGCTGTATTCGGTAGTTGGTTGCCAATTACCTGATAATTCAATAACTCCGACGGTGTAATTAGTATTTCCATCTAATCCAGTAAAGGTGTAATAACCACTACCATCAGTGAAGGTTCTTTTTTCATTAGTGTCTAAAATTCCGTTATTGTTGGTGTCAAGATAAACTAACCAGCCGCCTAAATTTTGTTCTGAACTGTTGTTGTGGTAGTCTTGATAGCCGTTGCCATTAGCCTCGTTCCAAAGATGACCTGTGATTTGGGTTTCCGGTTTTCGATAGCCCAAGGAAGCATCGGCAAAAAATGCAAAAAATCCGTATGATCCATACCATCGATAAGATTGAGCAGAAAGAGAAACGGGTTGTGAATTATTGGTACTGTAATAATAGTTTGTAGTTCGCACCCAATCTTGAGAGGGTAGGGTAACGGTTATTAAATAGTCCCCCAATGGTAAAGAACCAAAAGAATAAGAACCAGAACTCTCGGCATAGGTAACTTGGCTAAAACTAGGATCATCAGGTTTAGTTAGGGTAATTGTCCAACCAACAAGTCCAGGTTCTTGAGAGATACCATAGCCACTATAAGCATAATTATTAGAGCCATTCCCATCAAAATCATTCCAAAGATTACCCCTGATAACGCCGTAATACTCAACCATAGTTGACCTCCTAATTTTCTTTTTTGATTTTACCTAATATCCTAAGGAAAGAGCTTTTGGGGCTCTTCGGTTTTTGTTATGCAATGGACGGGGGTTATAAGGGATGGAACCCTTATATAG